>NZ_JBFEFI010000013.1 GCF_040717535.1 Thalassoglobus sp. JC818 | reverse complement strand
CTAGCTTTGAGTGGAAGAAAATACTCGTCCTCGGAAATCTACAGAATTGTATCTGGAAAAGCGGTTGAGAGTGTTGCGTTCGGATTGAGAGAAGGTGCAACCTTGAGGGCCACTCGCTTGGCGGAAATACTCTCTTTGAACACTCTCGCCATTTTCGATTCGTCGCTTTCACATGATGACATCGAGTATTTATCCGAAATTCCAAATGTCGACGCTGTAACAATCAACAGTTGTGAAATAAATCCCTTCACAACAGTCAGTGGCCAGAAAGCTGTAAGGAATGCGTTTCGGCCAGCCTACATCTGGTTTGAAGAATCTGGATTTCCGTCGGAAGAACCAAGGAATGGTTTGTCATGGATGAAGCCAAGCATTGTTAGTTTTAGTAGAGTTGAGATTCCCGAGTGGGTGCTAGAGGAGTTGGTCTGCAACAACTCTCACTTGAAAGGTGCGATTTTCAGTAACTGCACTTTAGGTGGAGCGAGCTTGTCAAGGGAACTTCTACCATGTGAACTTTCCGAAAAAACTTCAATCAGGATTCAGTGAGCTTTTTGTGAGCAGCGTACTACGTCGCTCTTGTGAAGTGAGTCAAACGCCGGGTGCCATGTTCTCATCGCGAAGCAGGGTGAACGTGGATCGACTTCAACTCGGTTTCGATGGACATGCCCGGTTAACGTAAACGTTCTTTGCTCGAGGAGAATCGACATTGCTCAAAATCAAGTAGGCGAAGAAGTTCGTCCGCCGGTCCTCCGGAAACGTCATTGGCTGTTTCCGCTTCTGTTTTGCATGTGGCTCGCATTGATCTTTGGAACATCATGCACGGTGATTCGGCCCAATGAGTTTTTCACATTGGTTGCCACGATTACCGGTGCGGGACAGGAATCGATGGAACGGTTCGCCCTGTTTTGGGGTGTTTCCTGGTTTGCAATTGTCAAAGGCTGGCACTTTGCTGAATTCGCGATTCTGATGGTTATCCTGACAGCGTCGCTGAAACGGTGGTGCGGCAAGCTGACACCTGGGACAATCATCGGGTCAATGCTCTTTTGCATCGCGTTCGCGGCATCGGATGAATGGCATCAATCGTTCATCCCAGATCGTTTTGGCACCGTTTACGATGTCTTAATCGACAGTCTCGGTGTCTGTACTGCTGGATTGATACTTTTGATGCGGCTGAAGCGAAGAAACGCCAATGACCATGCAGTGAACGGGAGCCGGGTACCACGCGCTCATCACGAAGCAGTGTGAACATGTATCAGTGTTCGACTCAGTCTCGTACTGCTTTCCCTACTGCCTTGTTTTGAGGCATGTCACCCACAGTTTCCGAGAGGCCTTTTCGGTGGTCTTCGAGCCTGGAAGAATACTGCGTCGGGTGGCGTTACGGGAGTAGCTGTCGTGTCGCGACTCGGCAGGACAATATCGACTCGACTTTGAAGGATCGGTTACAGCTTGCCTATGTGAGTGAGGGTGTGGCACTCGTCCCTGTAAGATTGGAGGTCAAGTGAGGCGTTTCTTCTTAGTTGTCGGTTTGCTGGTCGTCGCGTCGATTGCCGGGTTCATTACGTACAGCTTGAAAGTTCAAAAAGAAGCGACGCTGAACTTGCTTGCATCTCATGCGGTTACTTCAGTGATTCTGGAGTATGTTTATACCCATGAGGCATGGCCACAATCGCTGGCTGACTTGGATGGGATTGAGTACTCCAGTCAATTCGACTGGCCGAGTGAATCGGAGCAATGTCTAAAGCGCGTCAAAGTTAAGTTCGGTGTCTCGCTCGAAGAAGTTGCAGCTTCGACACCAGCCCAGTTTTCGTTTATCGTTCCCAATGAACCAATTTACCGCAACAGCTTTGAGTCACAAATCGGTCGAATAATTCTTTCGTCGAAGTCTATTGTTGATCACAAATCAAAGACTGAGTGAGCGAGCTATATCTGGCTGTGCAGCTATGCAACGATTTCGAGAGTTCTGGCTCGGGTTTGACTGCCAGTGTTGTTGGGAATACCCTCGGTTCAGCTTTGGGGAGATAGCAAGTCTATCTTTCCGCTTAGGACCAAACGATCGCTCAAACTGGTTGAATGAAATGACTTCATCGCAATCGCGTTTTCGCAAATGTTATCGGTTAATCTGTCTGCTCTTAATGTTTACTGGTTGTGATCAGCAGTCGGCTGAAGACTCGTTTAGCACTAAGCGTAAAGAGATGCTGGAGCGAGTTAACGCGAAGAGTGACGCTGAACAGGCCGAGAAACGCAAGATCGTGGCGGACGATGCACGCTCACTGCTTCCTGCGAAGAGCAAAGAAGATCTCGCAACGGCGTACCAAATCGCGTTCGATCGCGGTGACATCATTGCCATGGAACAAATGGCTGTGTTTCGTGGTGATGTCAGCGATAAGATTCGGCAAAGCTTCGTTGAGACTGGGCTTGGGACGCTGAGGGCTGGAGAGTCACATGTTACGAATCACACATTCGAACCGCCGTCAGAAGCAGCCACCTTTCGATATCCAGGTCAAGAAATTGTTTCGATGCTCGCGATTGACACGCGCTCAAACGATGATTCGGGGAGCAGTTCGACGACGTTGCCCGTAGTGATCGAAGACGATGCCTACGTCTTTCTGTTCTTTGTCGCTCCACAGAATAGTGAGAGTGAGGAATAGCAGTGCTTCGCGCCGGAGTCACGACGCCGGGCGCAATCAGCGTGGCTGCTTGTTTGTCATGCCCAGTCATGCCTTCGAGGGGCAACTAAGCTTACTCTTTCAATCGCTTCCAGGTGAATGCGGAGAGTGGGGAGTTGTCGCCGATCATGATTCCGCGGACTTCGATGAATGAATCGTTTGTGACTCGGTAGATGTATGATTGTGGTGCATTGTCGGAGCGGCCTTTGCTAGGGCCCGCTGTGAAGGCGTTGTTGAAGAATGTAAAGATGTGGACGTTGTCTGTCCTTTCGAGGCGGAACTCCGATTTTTTCTCTTCGATCACTCGTCCGTTGGAGTCGGTGATTGTGAGTGTTGTCGTGTTTCCGTTGTGCACCTTCAAGATTTGAAACGTGCCTCGATTCGTTTCAACAGTGCGAACCCACTTCCCTTGAATGGCAGCGAGGTCGTCGGCAGCAGCTTTGTCAGCGGTTGCGTTGGCAGTTTCTTCGTCGGGCTTCACTGAGACGAAACCATTTGGCAGCAGGACTTCGTAAGTTCCATTCTTGAGTTCGAGATGTGCTCGGACGACTTCACCTTTGCTGACGCTGCGATGTCCGCCGGAATGTGGTTCTGGCTCTCCGTCGCCGATCCACTTCTTGTTCCAATAGTGGGCATAGACGGTATCGCCGACGTTGATGTCATGTCCTTTCTCGACGGCAGAGACCATGATCTCGGCAACAGAGGATGTCTCTTGCCAGTTCTTTCGTTCTTCGCTCGTTGAGTAGACTGCTTGGACTTTGCCGACGACGATGTGCGATGAGTCGCTCTTGAGTTCATCTGCGGAGAGAAACGGCACTTCGGCCTGCACTGTCGCTTGTGTCAACGTGAAGGCCACCACGAGCGGTGGAATGATGCGGTCGATCATTGGTCGTCTTTCAAAGTTGTCGGCGAATGCGAAGTCTCTTCGCTCAAAGCGGCTCATCGCAAAAGGTCAGGAGTGTTCTCGGTCCAGCTTGGAAGAGTTTGGGATTCTACCGGAATCCGAGCGAGGCTGGGAGATGTCGTGTGCTGTGGCTGGTGCTGAGCTTTTCACAGCTTGCCGACGTCTTCGAGGGGAAGGGTTCCGGGTTGGAGTAGTCCCGAAGTGTCGTCGCGGAGGCATTGAGCGTTGTGCTTGGAGCCGCGGACGCGAAGAGAGAGGCGTCAAAGAAGAAGAGCCGCAAATTCCGTTGAGTTTGGAACTTGCGGCTCTTGTAGCGAGGCCGACGGGACTTGAACCCGCAACCTTCGGATCGACAGTCCGACACTCTAACCAATTGAGCTACGGCCCCTCGCTGAGTTGGAGCGGTAATGTAATTGCCACTTCACAAATCGTCAACAAACCAGTTTCAATTTTGTCAGACCATTTTGGGAACTCGATAATTCCCTCAATTGACATCCTGATGTCGACTTGGGACACTTCGCGATTCGCAAAAGTTCAGACTTGACTGCGGTAAAGGTGCGGAATTGGCATCTCCCGTGGTCCAACCAACTCTCCGGAACAACTATGGCCTCCAGACGCCTCCAAAAACGAATCGAAGCGGAAGCAGCCGAGAAGCTGGGAAAAACAGCTAAAAAGACGGCAACCAAAGCGAAGCGTGCGACTCGCAAGAAAACGACCACTCGCAAGCGAAAAGCGAAAACGGTCGAGCGAAAGAAGATTTTCTGGGGCGTGTTCAGCGGAACGCTCAAAGAAGAGGGGCGTTTTGCGTACGATCAGCGGGATAAAGCTGAGGAGAAGCTGGAAGCTCTGCGAAATCGAAGCACCAAGAAGCTTTATTTCATTCAGCCCATCAAAGCGAGTCTGTCCGATTCGGTTTCAGAAGTCGTTGAAGATGATGAGGTCGATGAAATCGAAGATGAAGTCGTCGAAACCACAGAAGACGACGTCGAAATGAGCGACGACGACAGTGATGACGATGACGACTTCGATGATGACAGCGACGACGACAGTGATGACGACGACGACGATTAGACCGCTCTTGGTCGCTCTCGGCCTTTCAGAATCGACTTGATCCAAGACGAGAACAACTGCTGCGTTCAATCTGTGAAATACAAGAGACCTGCTCGAAAAACTTCGGGCAGGTCTTTTTTGATGTTAGTGTCGCGAGTGCGAATGGCTGCGTGCCAATTGCAATCAAGCCTTCAATGCTGAGGCTCTAGAAATTGTATTCCGGATTGGTCAGGCTGAAGTCTTTGTCGGTCAGCCCGGCGTTCAGTTTGATGTTGCTGTAGAGGTAGTCTTCAGCAAGGACTGGATTTGTCTGGCGAATTCCGGGGAATTCGTATTGTTGGACGCGGATTGGCAGTCCTCGTTCCTGCTCGACGTAGAGTCGAGTCATCTGGAATTTGACGTCTTTCGGGTGCTGCCGATGGATCGTCTCGATGGCTTTGCAAGAGGTTTGTCCGATACGGGCATTCGGATAGTAGTTGACGTCGAGGTCTGTGTACTGAAGGTCGTTCAACCACTGTTCGAGAACTTTGGAAGCCATCGTTTTCATTCCCGCCATCGTGATGGGGTAGCGGTTTTCCGACATCGCGAAACTGCCGTTGACGTCGAGTGAAAGCGTTCCGGCCAGCCCGGCGAAACCGACGTCGTGGGCCTTCATTTTCCCATCATGCTGACCAGCGACATACAAAGCTTCTCGGCCTGCGACCGGTTTCAAGATTTTGAGATAGACGCTGAAGGGGTCTTCTCTGAGTTTGAGTTTGATCTGCGAGTCGAGGAGCTTTCGGCCAATCAGCTCGCGTTTTGCGAAATCGGCTGTGTAGTCTTTGACTCCATCGAGCGACTCGAGGGCTTTGGTTCCCATCTGCAGGGCTGGGGCCAGCGGATGAGAAGATGGGGTTTCTGCGACCTTTGATGCGATTCGTGTCGGATCGGCGAAGATCTGATTCCCGACCAGGATTCCGGCTCCCAGCCCGCAAGCACCGCCGATGGTTTTGATGAGGAAGGCGCGTCGATCGTTCGAGTTGTTGCCAGTCATAGTGCGAGTTTCCTCCTGGAGTGAGTTTGCAGCGGGAATCTCACCGAGAAAATGGTTGACGGTGAGCCGGTGCAATTGGCGTCCAATGGATCGAATCGACTGGCGAGTCAGGGGGGCATCCGCGTTTGTCTCGGAATTCCAGCGTCTCCGGCGATTTCATCTGGAACTGCGGCTTTTGACGATTGTGCCGATTGCAGAGACGGTTATTGAAGGTGAGAATCGGAGATTGAATCACGGAATCTTGATCGATGCTCGTGTACTTTCTGAAATCAGGCTCCCTATAATCAGTATGGGAGGACGCACAGCAGCAGCGGGTTCACCGCTTCGATGCAACTCTTTCCGTTGATTGATGTTATATCCCTCCCGCCGAAATTCTCCCTCCTCATCCTTCATTCTCGGTCATTATGAATTTCACCTCACAGCAGTGTTGTCGCCCGAAATCTCCTCGCATGAGTCAATTTCTTTGCGTGATGGCCGGCGTGTTTCTCGTCGGATGCGGCGGCGAAGATCCGATTCGTGAGTATTCGGTGGCGAAGTTTGAAACCGAACCGCCCACTGCATCGAGTGCCGGGAATCAGGTTTGGTTCTTTAAGCTGATGGGACCTCGGGATGGTCTCTTGCCGTATCTCGAACCCTTCATCGGGTTTCTTCGTGCGACGACATTTCCCGATGGACAGCCTGAATTTGAAGTTCCGGCAGGCTGGACCGTCAAAGATGGGCCACCTCCTCGATTCAAAACGCTGACGGTTGCGGATTCTGATCCACCGATCGAAGTGACCGTATCGGCACTGCCTGCTCCCCCGAGCGACTTTTCGTCATACCTGTTGAGCAACGTCAATCGCTGGCGAGGCCAAGTGAATATGCCACCGCTTGAACCAACAAATTGGGCTGAAAGAGCGACGCAGAATCAGGAACTCATCACTGTTGAAAAAGGTGATCAGGTGATGAGCGTCGTCCAGTTGAATGGGACAACTGAAGAGTTTGGTGACACCTTGATGCTGGTTGCGGTTATCTCAGATGTTGGACTTGCAGCTGCAAAAAGCGAAACACGTCCGGCGGAAACGATGAGTCCGCCGGCGCGTTCATCCTCAAACGTTGGATACGATAAGCCGGAGAACTGGGAAGAGAGTGCAGGGAACGCGATGCGACTCGTCTCCTTGCGAACTGGAAGTTCCGATGAGACAGCTGATGTCAGCGTGATTCGCCTTCCCGGCGGTGGAGATCGACTGGCGAATATCAATCGCTGGAGAGGACAGGTCAAGCTTGAGCCAATCACACAAGCTGAGCTGGATGAAGCTGTCGAAGAGTTGGAAATTGCCGGGATGTCCTCCCAACTCATCTTGATTGAAGGTGAAACCGAGTCCATTCTGGCTGCGATTGCTGAGAAGGATGGTGTGAAATGGTTTTACAAAATGCAGGGTCCGACGGAAGTCGTGAAAGCTGAGCAAGGACGTTTCCGAGAGTTTCTCGATTCTGTTCGCCTCGACCAGGATGAGGAATAAGCTGACCGCTTCAGACAGAACTCGCGGATCAGAAATGAACGTTCAGATCCGGTTCTGTTCACCTCTGCTTGTCAACGACGCCCTCGATGGGGCGATTTAATAGCCGCACAAAACTTTTGATTCCGGAGCCGGTTATGGCCTCGACCATTGATGATAATCTCGACACTTTGGCCTCAGATCGAAGCGAGGTCGGGCAGGGGAACTCTGGGCAGTGGCGGAAGTTGCTGCTGCCGTTGGCGTCACTAAAGCTGACCGTAACGTTGTTTTTGCTGAGCATCTTTATTGTTCTGGCTGGGACGTTCGCTCAGGTTCACAACGACATTTGGTACGTCATCAACGAGTACTTCCGCGTCGATATGGGAAGTCTCTTTATTTCATCATTTCCGTTCGTCGATCTCGGCGCTCTGTTCGTTCGGGTTGACTACAGCCTGTTTTTTCCGGAAGCATTCTTCCCGGAGCAGCCTGTCTTTCCGGACCATTTGAAGTGGATGGCTCCGGTCTGGCCGAGTGGAACTCCTGAATTCCTGGCGGGGAAGGGGTTTTGGTTCCCGAAAGGTTGGACCATCGGTGTGGTGATGGCCATTAACCTGGTGGCTGCACACACTCTGCGATTTAAGGTT
This sequence comes from Thalassoglobus sp. JC818, assembly GCF_040717535.1. Classification (NCBI taxonomy): domain Bacteria; kingdom Pseudomonadati; phylum Planctomycetota; class Planctomycetia; order Planctomycetales; family Planctomycetaceae; genus Thalassoglobus; species Thalassoglobus sp. JC818. The sequence goes on along the minus strand of NZ_JBFEFI010000013.1, from coordinate 95,536 downwards.
CAAGCGCGAGGCACACGGCTGATTGCAGGTTCCGCGGTTCTCGTCGTCGGATCACTGTTCACTTACCTCGTGATCTTGAGTGGTTCCAGCCCTGAAGGTCTTCAATCGAAGCCACTGATTTCCTACGAGAATCTGCGTCTGCTGATGCTGACAACACTGTTCGGTTGCTGTGGAGTGACGGTCTATGGAGCGATTGTTTCGGGGGGAGACTTTGCAAAGCGCTGGTTAAACATCATTGCGACCGTGCTTCTCGTTCTGACTGCCGGCTTTATCGGAATGTGGGAATCATCGGATGCTGCTTCGATGAGAATTTTGTATCAGCTGGTGAAGGCAACACTCGCTTCGTGCTTCCTTCTGGCGGGCTGCATTATGGTCTTCAAGAAGCGTGCCGGAGTTGTGCTTTTGCACGCCGGTATTGGCTTGATGATGTTCTACGATGTGCTCGTCGGGACTCAGCACATCGAAAGTCAGATGTCGATTATCGAAGGCGACACCGTCAACTTCAGTCGGGACATTCGGGATGTCGAACTAGCGGTCATCGACCGTAGCCCACAGGACGAAGATCAGATGACGGTCGTTTCGTCTTCTCTTCTCCGGCCGAAGACGACGATCTCGGATCAGCGACTGCCGTTCGATGTTGAAGTCCTGGAATTCTACCGCAACTCTGACGTGCGAGGTTTGCGGTCCTTCGGTCCTAACGAAGAGATTCCGGAGAACCCAGCAACCGCTGGGATCGGAAAAAATGTGGTTGTGACGCCGGTTGATAACGTCAAAGGAACCGATACGGGTGGGCGTGTGGATGTTCCGTCGGCTTATGTCAGACTTCGGTCGAAGGGAGATGACGGGAAAGACCTGGGTGTGTACATGGTCTCCTCAATCTTCGACCTCTCGCCTGAACCCTTCGGAGAAACTCAAGCAGTCGAAGTCGATGGAAAGACCTATGAGATTGCGCTTCGATTTGTCCGTTATTACAACGACTTCGCGATCAAGCTGACTGATGTTCAAAAGAACGATTACAAAGGGACTTCGCAGGTTAAGGACTATTCGTCTTACATCACCGTGACAGATCCATCACGTGATCTTGAGTTCGATCATCGCATCTGGATGAACAACCCGATGCGGTTTGCAGGCAAAACCTTCTATCAATCGAACTACGCGATGATGGAAGGTGGGCGCGAAATGACGACTCTGCAAGTCGTCGACAACGCGGGCTGGATGACGCCCTATGTCTCCTGCATGATTGTCTGGGTGGGGATGATGTATCACTTCTCTCTCACTCTATTGCGATACCTCGATCGTCGATCACGAACGACAGTCGTCAGCACAGAGACATTAAAAGGTTACGGGGCACAACTGACTCCGAAACAGAACCAAATCAGTTGGGTGGTCACCGGAGTTATCTGTCTTTCGATCATCAGCTCCATGCTGATGCTGGGAAGAGCTCCTCGTGAATCCGCTGACGTCATGCATGTCGAGACGTTCAGTGAACTGCCGATCTGGTACAAAGGTCGGCCGATGCCTATCGACTCCTTCGCGAGAAACATGCTTCTTCGTCTGTCGGACTACGAGACCTACCGCGACGAAGATGGGGACAAGCATTCCGCGTCAGAGTGGTTGCTGCAGGTGATGTCGAACGAAGTGGCAGCCCGCGATCTTCGAGTGTTCAAGATTGAGAACAAAGATGTTATCGAGGCACTCGGATTGCCGGAACGGGAGAAGTTCACGTATTCGTTCAACGAGTTGCTGAAGTCGCCTAAGGTCGATGGCATTAAAGAAATGGGGATGCTCACAATTCTGCGTGAGCTGGAAGGTCTGACAGAGATCGACCCACAGCAGCCGCGGAAGTTTGACGTTGCCGTTTCTGACACACCGCAAAATGAACGGACTCGATTTGAGCGAAAGGTCATCGAGCTTTCACGCAAAATCGATGAGTATGTTCTGCTCGAATTCACAACGGGCGGGGGGCGTATCATCGATTTGATGCGAGATAAAGAACTCGGCAATGCTTCTCAGTCTCAGTTGATTGAACTCGGATTTAAACTCCGTGAATTCGATCGATTGCACAGCCAGGCATTTAACAAGTCACCGATTCCTCTCATGGTTCCGACGCACTTCAATGCTGGAGATCGTCCGGAGCAGGAGGCGTTTCAAACGGAATGGGAATCTCTGACAGCTGCAAAGATCTTCGATCAGATCTACAACGAACTGATTGAGATGGATTCGAGCGAATACAAGAAGCCACCAGCGGTGAAGATGTTCGTCTCCATGATCAAGTCTTACGAAGATGGAAACGTCGACGCCTTCAACAATCAGTTAAAGGACTATCAAGTTTTTCTCAGCGACTACGCTCGTGAAGAATCGGATCCAGGCTTCTTGGACAAGACGGAGTTTGAAGCTGTCTACAACCGATTTGACGCCTTCTATCAATCTGCCAACCTTTACCTGTTCGCTGGGATTTTAGCGTCGTTGGGATGGTTGTTCCTACCGGGGTTCTTCCAGCGTGCTGCATTCTGGACGCTGGTCACTGTCTTCCTGGTTCATACAGCTGCCCTCATCGGGCGGATTTATATCTCGGGGCGGCCTCCGGTGACGAATCTTTATTCGTCGGCCATCTTCATTGGCTGGGCTGTCGTTCTGGGAAGTTTGATTCTGGAATCAATCTCCAAGTTGGGGGCTGGAAATATTGTCGCAGCGGTCTGTGGATTCCTTTCGCTCCGAATCGCTGACGGCTTGGCGAACGATGGAGATACCTTCGTCGTGCTGGAAGCTGTTCTGGATACGCAGTTCTGGTTGGCGACACACGTCGTCTGTATCACTCTCGGATACGCAACGACCTATCTGGCTGGGTTCCTGGGGGCGTTGTATGTCTTCACAGGATTGTTCACGAAGACGCTCGATAAGAACGTCAGCAAAGAGTTCGCTCGAATGACCTACGGCGTTCTGTGCTTCGCGACGTTCTTCAGCTTCGTAGGAACGGTTCTGGGAGGACTTTGGGCAGACGATTCCTGGGGACGATTTTGGGGTTGGGACCCGAAAGAAAACGGAGCACTGATCATCGTTCTGTGGAACGCACTCGTCCTTCATGCCCGTTGGGGCGGAATGGTCAAAGATCGCGGACTCGCGGTTCTGACTGTCCTCGGAAATGTGGTTGTCAGCTGGTCCTGGTTTGGCGTGAACGAGTTGAGCGTGGGACTTCACAGCTACGGATTCACAGAAGGGCGGCTCGCGTGGTTGATCCTCTTCTGTCTGTCACAAGTCTTTATCGCGATCATCGCCTGCACGCCATTGAATCTGTGGCGGAGTAACCCGAAAGAAGTTTCGACGACCTGATGAAGAGATCAGTCGCTCGCTGATCGGTCCCGAAGAAAGGGGCGATGAGTCGATCAATAAGAACGGGTCAGGTGTTTCGTTGTGAACACCTGACCCGTTTTGTTTTATGCTCGATTGGCGACGCGTGCGGTTGATCAGTACTCGCTCGCCTAAATTGATCGGTTGATGCTGCGTGTTTGAGGTGGACGTTGCAAACTTTACTGCTGAATGATCAGCTGGTTCGCGACTTTCCGCACGCCTGGTTCCATTCGCACGTAAGACTCGACGCTCTTCATTTCGCGTTCGCTGTTCACGGTCCCGGAGATCGTGGCGGTTCCGTTTTCGTCGATTGAAAGTTCCACGGTTCGATTTGAGTAAGCGAGGTGCGGAAGTTCCAGCAAGCTGCTCTTCAGTGAGGACTCAAGTTGCTGGACTGGAAGTGCAGGTGCTGTGAATGCCATTCGGTACTGTGGTCGAACCGGTTTGCGATCCGTTTGTGTTTGACCTCTTCCGTTTTGGCCGCCGCCGGTGTTGCCTCGTCCCTGGAGTCCTCCGAATTGAGCGCGGCTGTTGGTGAAGGACTGGCTCGCGGCGGTGTTTCCGCCAATGAAGGCTGAGTTTGAAGAGAACCCGGTGAAGGCATTTTGGCCGACCATCGAGGAAAGACTTCCGTCGCCGGTGTTCAGAACCATGTCTCCGGCTGCACGCCCTGGATCAATGAGTGATCCCCCTTGTGCTGCAGAAGTGGCTCCACCTCCGCCTTGAGTGGTTCTTCCGACGCCAGCTGCCGAACCGCCAGTTCCGCCCGTGGTTCCTCCGCCTCCGGTTGTCCCGCCGCCGAACAGAGATTGCGCGTGGGCACTTGATGCTGTCGTTAGAATCAGCAAAGCCGCTGCGATTGTGAGTATCCGTGTCTGCATAACAGTTCCTCAGGGCGGTCCGTATCGACAAGCCTCTTTTGACTATCTCATCGAGTATTAACCCCGAATGCAACCAGAGGTTTCGGAAGTTCTGGCAGATCAGATGTCTCGGAAGGCGTTCTGAGCGGTTGGACTGGTTCAGTCGGAATATCTTCTATGGAAGTTTTTCACTTCGATTGAGGATGTCAACGACACTTCTAGTCAAATGTTCAGTTGGCCAGCGGGTGCTCTGTTCGAGTCGGTTGTAGGTCCGGTGCTTCGGTTTGAGACAGCGTGTGCTGCCGGACAGTTGGGCCAGCGGTCGCAGCCGGACGAGTCGAACTCGCAGGCGGAGACGCTTCCGAGACTGCCTGTGCAGCGATCGACTTCAGACGGTCCCGATGTAAATCAGAAGTGTTCACATTCTGGCTGGTGATTGTCCCGCCGAAGTGTCGGACAGCCGCCGGGCTTCGACGTCGATCGGCTTCGGTAACTGCCTCAGCCGCGATGTGTGACACCTGTTGGATGGGGCTGGAAATCTCAGTTTTCGTCTTTGTGTGACGTTGATCACGCGTGGTCCCCTGAAGATACAGGGTCGCCATTTTCGAATAGACCGGCATCCCCCCGTCTTTGGGCGTGACCATCACTCGCAGGGAGCAGTTGGCTTCGTGGACCGTCTTTCGGGTGTAAGGCACGAAGAGCTGGTAAGCGATTCCGAGATTTGTTTCAGTCATCAGACCCTGGAAAGCCATTTCTTCGAAATCGAAGTAGTGAATCGGTTCCGAACGCTCTTCGTCTGAGCCGAAGTCGTCGAACACGTAGATTCGAACATCTCCACTCACCTTGATCGGCGAGGATGTGTCGTTTCCGAAGAAGAGGATTTGACCTGCGAATCCACGGCACGGAAGACCGTTCAAACCGACACCTTCGGCCGGTTCCCAGGCGCAAATCACTTCCGTGACTCGCTCTTTTCCTGCTTCGGGAGTTTTCCTTTTCTTCGAGTCATCCTTCCCGAGGAGGGAAAGCTGGTGGCATCCACAACTCGTCACGACGAACAGGAAGCACAGGATCAAATTGACCTGAACGCTTCGAGACGGTTCTGTTTCTCTGAGGAAACAATGTTTGGTCTTGAGAGTTCTCATGATCAATTGTTCTCCCCGGTTGCAGGAACGGCTGGTTCCAGCGGTGCTGGAGGATCGACGTATGGCGGAATCGGGGAACTCTCTGGAATCGGAGAGATGTCCGTTGGCTGTGGAGTACCTTGATAGTACTGAGCGTTTGGATCGGTCATCGAGTTCGGCACTCCGAAGATCGGACCGTGAAGCTCTTCCGCTTCTTCCTGGAAGTAGTGGAGGCGTTGTGCTTCGATCTGTTTGAACATTTCCGACTCAGCATCGTTGTGGACGATTCGTGGAGTCAGAAAGATGATCAACTCGCGGCGTTCAGTCGTGTGAGAATCAAAGCGGAAGGCGTTTCCAATGATCGGCAGGTCGCCAAGCCATGGGACTTTTCTTTCGAGAATGTCGTCGGAGTCGGTGATCATTCCCCCAAGCACCACTGTTTGTCCGTCAGGGACTTTCACAGTCGTTTGTGCAGTCTGAATGTTCTTAATTGGCGAAGTGATCACGGTTCCGGTGTTGATGTCGGTGAAGACGGGAACTCCGTTGTCGATGAACTGACTTTTCTCAGCGACGACTTCCATCACGATTTGTCCGCCGGGGCTGATTCGAGGACGCACTGTGAGGATGATCCCGGCGTTCTCACGAACGATGATTGGTGATGTCGATGTGTTTGTCTGGTTCACACCGTTCACGACTGGAACGTCCTGACCGACCTGAATCTGAGCGGTCTGATTGTCCAAAGCCAAAACTTGAGGACGGCTGAGAACGCGAACCTGACGACGGGCTGCCAGTGCACGAATGAGGACACTCACAGAATCCGAACTTGCCGAGAGGACGAGACCACCGTAGCCGAGGTCATTGTTTGTTCGTTGGAGAGCGAAGCTGCTGAGCCCCTGTGCTCCGACACGCGAAGGGTTCCCGATCGGATTGCTCCCGATCGGCTGGTTGTTAAAGCCGAACCCTGGGGATGCGTTTTGGGAGATCACACGGGTCACAGTGGCGGATGGGTTTCCGTTCGGGTCGAAGATCGTTTCTGTAACGGTCAAGAGTTCGTCGATGATGCTTCGATCGAACAAGACCGGATCCTGGAATCCGAGTTCCACTCCGAATTCATCTGTGTTGTCGAGTTGAACTTCGACGAGCAAAGCTTGAATCAGAACCTGGGAGAACTCCGCGTCGAGAGTTCGAACCATCGCTTCGATTTCGTTGAAGTAAGCGGGTGTTGCACTAATCAGAACGCTGTTGGTGATTGGTTCAGGAGTGACAATCACTTCTTGCTCGAGCAACTGGCTTGTGCTGATTCGGTCCGGGTCGATGGTTGCGAGGTCACGTTGTGACTGGAGGAAATCGTTGATCGCCAAAGCGACGTCAGCAACCGGAACGTTCAGGAGTTTGATGACCTGCGTCGTTCGATTCTGAGGATCTGTGGCATCGAGTCGATACAACAGGTTCTCGGCAATGATCAATGCGTCTGGACCACCGGTGGCGATCACGCTGTTCGTGCGAGTGTCCGCCACGAAACGTAGCTGCAACAGAGAACTTGCTGTGTCCGTCGCTCCTGCGAGTTGGACTCCGAGTTGTCCCTGATCATTCTGGTTGGTCGTTTCTTCTTGCTGGAAGAGTTCGTTGAGCAATTCGACAGCGTTGACTGCGTCCGCTTTCTGAAGCTTGAAGTACTTGACCTCAGCAACCGCACTACTCGGCTGATCCAGGATTCGAACGAGTTCTTCAATCACTGGAATGCTCTGCGGTGACGCTGAGTATTGCAATGTGTTCGTTCGTGTTTCTGCATTGAAGACAATGTTGTCCAGCAGTCCGGAGCGAGCCAGCTTTTCGCCGTCTTCGGAAAGGAATTCCAACACGACGGATTTGGGATCAGTTGTGCCTTGAATCTGTGAAGTGAACGACTGAGCGACTGTCGAAGCTTGCGGATCGGTGACACTGCGGAAAGCAGCGGTCAGGAACTCAGCCAATTCGTCAGCCAAAGCGTTCTTCAATCGGATGACTTTCATCTGGCTGATGGCAGCCGCTTCGTCCGCATCCAGCTTTTTGATGAAGACTTCAATCTCTGACAAGTCTCGAGGTCGAGCTTGTACGATGACCGAGTTGGTGCGTGGATCGGCGGCGACTTTCAGTCGTGTTCCAAGTCCGGTCGGATCTTCGTCTGGATAGAAGTCACTCAGAATTTCAACGACGCTGTTGGCGACAGCGTATTCGAGTCGAATCACCTGAATTTCGTGAGTGGGGTCAATCGGTTGATCAAGCTCGGCAGCGAGGTCGAGAATGGCTTCCATCGTATTCGTTGGGGCCAGAATCAGAACCGCGTTCGGGACAACAACCGGAATGACGTTCACTGCTGCAGCACTCTGTTGAGCACTGTCGCTGCGAAGCTCAGCGAGTTGTTCGTAAACATCGCTCAGCAATTGAGCCAGTGATTGAGAGTCGACATGTTCGAGTTTGAGGAGGTGAATTTCCGGAAGACTTCCGACAGCCATACGCTCGATTTCCGAGATGACTTCCATCACGGTTTCGATGTCGCCTTCGTTACCGCGAATGATCAGGAGATCAAATCCGGGAATTGTTTCGATGGTGACGTCACCTTTCAGATTGCCTGAAAGAGTCATCAATCCGCCACGCCCAATAATTCTGGCGCTGTCTCCGGGGTCCGCTGGTTGCGCTCCGAGTGGTGCAGGGTCCGGGACAGGTTGCTCAGCCTGAGCGAGCATTCTTTCGCTCGAGCTTGTTGCCTTCGCAGCTTGTTGTGCTGAGGCAATTGTCGAGATTGGGCGTTTGAGTCGTTCTGCGATTTCCGCTGTTGATCCGTTTCCAGCCATGAGCGTTGGAACAGATTCTTCCTCGATCGGATTAATATCGAGGCTTTGAATCAAAGTCTTAAGGCCAGACTGAACCGGTGCGGTGGCTGTGACGAGAAGTTGTCGCTGGTCGCTGTCAATTTCGACTGTGAAGAGTGTGTCTGCTGGAGTTGTCCCTTCCGCAATGTCGGAAACGACAAATGCAGGCATCCCGTTCGGGCCGGCGTTTTCCAGTCTTGAACGGGATGAGAAGGCTTTGTGAATCTGCCGGGCGATGTCGACGGGCGATCGATGACGTGGTCGATAAGTTCGAGTTTCGTTCGCTTCGGCTGGACCAGACTCCGGTTGAGGAGCTTGGTCGTAGGCCAAAGGTTGAATTGATTTGCTCTTGGGGGAGTCTTGAACTTCCTGCGGCAACATGCGATGCCGAGGGACGTCAGTCGTGAACTGATAGTTTGAGTTCACTCCAGCGGTCTGAATGATCGTTGGAGTCTTGGCAGGAGTTGCAGCGGCAGCCGTTGTTGGAATTGCCTGGGCCTGAAGAGGCTGGCTTTGAGGCGACTGTGCAACAGCTTCGGTTGCTTGAGCAGCCTGTGTGCCGGCGTCTTCCGGAGAAGGGGAAACCGGGCGTTCGTATTCCAGTCGACCACGACGAGTCGACATGACTGTCAGAAACTGGTCCTTCACCAGGATGCGAAAGCCGACGCGTTCCAGTTCTCGATTCAGAATCTTGACGGCGTCGTCGCGGTTGTATTGATTCCAGTCGTGACGAGAGAAATTCCCCGGAGGAACATCGTGCATGACGAGTGTCGATCCGGTCTCTTTCGCGACATCATTCAGAACTTTGGCCCACGGAGTTGTGAGAAAGTTGAGACGAACGGACTTCCTTTTGGAGGCTTCGGTGTCCCAACCGGCTTCGACGGTTTCATTCGTCGTTTTCACTTTCTTACGAAAGAACCCTTGGGCCGACGCTTGGTTCGGGCACAAAGAAGCGGCGATCACACAGCAAATTGCTGGAGCGACGAAACCACGTCTTGTCACCATTTCGAACAATCGCATTTTGGGACTTCCAATTCGTTCATGGAATTTCAGCTTTCCGCGCGGCACACAATCCCCACAGATCGGGAGAATCCGTACAATCGTTACTATCGGTAAAGTTTCCCTATCTTGATGAGCCAAATTTTTCGACTGACGGAAAACGCTCAAGCTTGCGGGAGCGTCTGCTTTTCGGCACGATTTGCCGAAGTCCTCAATTCGTCGATGGACTTCCAAAACGTCTCCTGAGACGTCCACACTTTTCAGAGAATGGAATCAGATGGCTGAGCGACATGCAGCCCGACGTGATCGGGTTCGAGAACAGATGCGACGAGACGGAGTCGACGCTTTTCTGATCACCACGGAAAAGAACGTGGCGTACCTGACCGGTTTCACAGGAGACAGCACATGGATGCTGTTGACTCTGGACTCTGCTCAGCTTGTCAGTGATTTTCGATACACGACACAGCTTGCATCAGAGTGCCCGGATGTTTCGGCTGTGATTCGCCCGTCCAACAAGTCTCTCATCCAAGGAGTTGTCGGAGAACTTCAGTCGTCTTCCAGCGGTCCGATCGGGTTTGAAGGGCATTCAATGCCGTTTGACACCTATCAGCAGTTGATCGACGGTTCAAAAGGACAGCAGTGGGTTCCACTTTCCTGGAAAGTTGAAACGATCCGCGCCATCAAAGATGACAGTGAGATCGAAGAAATTCGGCTCGCGGTTCGATTGGCAGAGGAAGGCTTTGCACAACTTCTCGATCAGTTTCGGCCTGACGCGACTGAACGAGAGATGGCTTACGAGCTGGAACACATCGTTCGCGGGCTGGGTGGAGAGGAATTGAGTTTCCATCCGATTATCGCAGTCGGTGACCATTCTGCGATGCCCCACTATCGTCCCGGAGACCGTAAGCTCTCCGAACACCCTATTCTTCTGGTTGACTGGGGAGCTCAAACCTATTTGGGGTACAAGTCAGATTTGACGCGCACACTCCTCACTCAGGATTTCCCGGAGCCTCAATTCGAGAAAATCTATCGCACCGTGCTCGAAGCGCAAATGTTGGCCATTGATCTCATTGGCCCCGGAGTTTCGACGCTCGATGTCGACACCGCAGCACGTCAACACATCGCAGATGCTGGATTCGGAGAGTTCTTCGATCACGGCCTCGGTCACGGAATCGGCCTCGATATTCACGAATTACCGCGGTTTTCAAGGACGGCAGAGACTCCGCTGGAGACCGGAATGGTTGTCACGGTCGAGCCTGGGATCTATCTTTCGGGCTGGGGAGGCGTCAGGATCGAAGACGATGTTCTTGTCACCGACCAGGGATGTGAAGTATTGTCCAGCGTCACCAAGAGTTGGGATTCTGTTCGGATCACCATCTGATTGATTCGATTTGCGGACGTGACCTTCAGCATCTCATTCGAGAAGACAATCTGTGGGATTCCGTCGATCGTTCCATCGATTTTCGTCAAGTTTCGGCACGTCTCCCGGATGAGAAGCCGATTTGTACGAACGGAATGATCTCAAATCAGAAATAGACGTATCCAATCCCAGAAAATCCCTTTGCCTTCCGAATCAGGATGCGAAGCGGACATCCGAAATAATCGACTAGACACATAATTGACCAGACACTGAGGAATTGAGATGGCTCGCGACGCGAACGCCGAAGCAGACGAACTGAACATTGATGGGCTTCGTCAGGTCATGGAACTGATGGAGAAACACGACGTTACCGAGCTGAAACTGGAACAGGGAACGGCAAAATACGTTCTGCGTCGTGGAGGCCACGAATTCAGCGGCGCGCTTGCACCGCCCGCTCCTGTTTTCGCCGCACCAGCCGCTCCTGCTGCCCCAGCAGCAGCAACTCCGCCTGCAGCTGCAAGTTCCGCTCCAGCCGCTGCTCCGGCGGCGGATGAAGGATTAGTTGAGATCAAAAGCCCCACTGTGGGGACGTTCTATCAGTCTCCGTCTCCTGGCGAACCAGTTTTCGTCAAAGTCGGGGATCACGTGACCAAAGACTCGATCGTCTGCATCGTGGAAGCGATGAAGGTCTTCAATCAGATTCCGGCTGAGGTTTCGGGGACCATCGTCAAGGTGCTGTTGAAGGACAGCGATTCCGTCGAATACGGACAGCCATTGTTCCTCGTTAAGCCAGATTGATCACAGCGATTGCCATGTCAGATTGAAGACTCGTCCCCTCTTCTCGTGAGAGGGGCAGGCGTTATCAAATCGCTGACGCTGAAGTTTGTGTTCCTGGCGACGAGTTAGCGTTTCGCCGAACCTCGAGTCAGGAAGACAATCATCAGGCAAATTCCACGAGCGAGCACAGGCCCGGGCCACACCGCATCCCACACGAGTTCACTAGGATTGAATCGATATCATGTTTCAGAGGATTTTGGTTGCTAACCGAGGCGAAATTGCACTCCGTGTGATTCGCGCCTGTCAGGAACTTGGGATCGGGACTGTTGCCGTTTTCAGCGAAGCAGATCGCGGCGCTCATTACCTCGATTTGGCGGACGAGGCAATTTGCATCGGCCCAGCTAACTCTTCAGAGAGCTATCTGAAGATCGAACACATCATCGCTGCTGCTGAATTGAGCGAAGCCCAGGCGATTCATCCGGGCTACGGTTTTCTGGCTGAGAACTACAATTTCGCTGAGCAGTGCCGCGACTCTGGAATTGAGTTCATCGGACCTCCGCAGGACGCGATGCGCAAGCTGGGCGATAAGGTTGAAGCTCGCAAAATTGCGATGGAAGCTGAAGTTCCCGTCGTCCCCGGAAGTGACGGGCTGATCAACAGTGAAGAGGAAGCGGTGCGAGTGGCCAATGAAATTGGCTACCCCGTCCTCATCAAAGCGACTGCCGGTGGCGGAGGAAAAGGAATTCGGCCGGCGACCGATGAGAAGTCGCTGAGAACCGAATTGAAAGCTGCAGCTGCCGAAGCTGAAAAGGCGTTCAAAAATGCCGGGGTTTATATTGAGAAGTTCGTGCAGAAGCCGCGGCACGTTGAGGTGCAAGTTCTTGCCGATCAACACGGAAACGCCGTTCATCTGTGGGAACGCGATTGCACGATGCAGCGAAAGCATCAGAAGCTGATCGAAGAAAGCCCCGCACCAAAACTTCCCGAGAATGTTCGGCAGGAAATGTGCGAAGCGGCGACGCGTCTCGTGCGCACTTCTGGCTATTTCAACGCGGGAACAGTGGAATTCATCGTCGATCAGGACAACAACTTCTACTTCATCGAAGTGAATGCACGAATTCAGGTTGAGCATCCGGTAACGGAAATGGTCACCGGAATCGATTTGATTCGTCAGCAAATTCTCGTTGCAGCAGGTGAAAAGTTAAGCTTCACACAGGACGATATCACGTCAACAGGATGCTCGATCGAGGTTCGGATCAATGCTGAAGATCCTGAACAAGGTTTTCGAGGTTGTCCTGGAACAATTACCGATCTGATTATCCCCGGTGGACTCGGAGTCCGCTTCGATTCACATGTGTATACTGGCTATCGCATTAGTCCGCATTACGATTCGATGATCGGAAAACTTATTGTGTACAAGCCCACACGCGAGGAGGCAATCGCGTGTATGTTGCGTGCTCTCAATGAGTTTCGGATCGATGGTCCCGGAATTAAGACCACGATTCCTCTCGCAAAGAAAATCCTGATGCACTCAGTCTTTCGCAATGCGGAAGGGGATACGAAGTTCGTGGAACGCACCTGGTAGTCTGGGAATTCTTTGAACAATTCAGGTGAACTCAATCGTCTGAGTTCCTTCGCGCTTGAACGTTGGACGTTTCGCTTTTACGATGCCGCGCTGAAATGCGTTCTCACCTTCGGCAGCGAAGCGCTTTCTTCGCTCCGTCAACACATCAGGAATGGTTAAAATGAAAGTCGCCTGTCTAACAGGGGGTGGAGATTGCCCCGGTCTTAATGCTGTCATTCGAGGCCTCGTCCGGACAATCCACAATGCCGGCGGTGAGACGATTGGACTTCTGGAAGGTTGGAGAGGAGCGATCGAAGGCAACTTCGTTAAGCTGAATCCAATGGAAACCGATGAAATCCTCCCGATGGGTGGGACGATCCTCGGCTCTTCCCGAACCAATCCCTACAAAGACGAATCACTCGTTGAGCAAGTCGTCAAGACATTCAAAGATCTCGATCTTGACTGTCTCGTCGCAATTGGTGGCGACGACACTCTGGGTGTCGCGAGCAAGCTCTACAGTGACCACAACCTGCCAACCATCGGTTGCCCAAAAACAATCGACAACGACCTGAGCAGCACAGACTTCACTTTCGGGTTTGACACCTGTTTGAACACTGTGATGGACGCGGTCGACAAACTCCGAACAACTGCAGAGTCTCACCGACGCGTCATTGTCGTCGAAGTGATGGGACGCCACGCTGGCTGGATTACCTGCTTCTCCGGAATTGCATGTTCCGCCGACGCGATCATGGTTCCTGAGCAGGAAGTCGATCTGAACGCTGTTTGCGATCTGCTGAAGAAGCGTCGTGAAGACGGCAAAAAGTACGGAATCGTGATGGTCAGCGAAGGTGCAGTCCTCAAAGGCGAAGACCTCACGACCAAAGATGCCGAAATCGATGAGTTCGGTCATGTGAAACTTGGTGGCGTGGGATCACGTATCGCCAAGATGATCGAAAAGAAAACCGGAATCGAGACCAGAGACGTCACTCTCGGTCACCTGCAGCGAGGCGGTTCACCAAGTGCTTACGACCGAGTGCTTGGAACTCGACTCGGAATTCACGCGGGCCGATTGGCGTTGAAGAAAGACTTCGGAAAAATGGTAGCGTTGAAGGGGCTTCACATCGTGGGAGTTCCACTGGCAGAAGCTGTCGGAACAATGCGAACCCTGTATCCAGAGTTCCTCGACGAAGCGAGCGAATTCTTGAAGTAACAGCTTCGAAGATCTCCTTGAGGAAACGTCTCAGGAGATTTTCGACGGTGAATAAAGAAGACGCCGACACGAATTCATGGATTCGTGTCGGCGTTTTTCGTCTTTGCTTTCAGTGAAATGGCTCATGAGAGGCCGAGCGATCATTCAATCGTCGATGGCTACTACTTTATTGTCGACACAGATGGCTCTCATCAGTTTGGTTATGAGAGTGAAGCGATCATGATTCCCGCAGCGACGGAGACATTCAGCGAAGTGACTGAACCGCGTGGGGGGATCTGGCAGACCTGGTCGCAGTTTTCCAGAGTGAGTCGCCGCAGGCCTTTCTCTTCACCTCCGATGACTAGCAGCCAGCGTCTGTCGCGGTCGACTTTCGCCAGCGGCATCTCGGCATGTTCTGAACTTCCCAGAACCCACATCTCTTTCTTCTTCGCTTCCTGAATCGCGCGCACGAGATTCGTCTGAATGACATGCGGAACCGATTCCATGCCACCGGCAGCGACGTCATAGACTGTTCCGGTCAGTGGGGCGGATTTATCCTGAGTCAGAATCACACCTTTGACCCCGAAGAAACCAGCAGACCGAAACACTGCTCCAACGTTATGAGGATCCTGTAGACGATCCATCATCAGCCACAGTCCTTGGGGACTGGAATCAGAAAACAGGTCATTCAGTGAAGAAGCAGCCTTGGGTCGAATGACGGCAAACGTCGTCCCCACACGGCCTGATTCGTCTCGAGAACGTTGTCGCCCACGCTGCATTGGTTCCTGAACGGAAATTCCATGATCGGCAGCGACATTCGCGACGTGCTTCCAGCTCTCGTTGCTTCGGGTTCGGCTGGCGTGGACTTCAAGAACATCGTGCGGACGATGTTCGAGGGCTGCCAGCACGCTGTGCGGATTCATCAATTTCAGTGTGGTCATGGAAGCTGCTTTAGGACATCTTGAAGCGGACGACGATGTGACGTCGGGGACTCATTCGGAAAACCGTACCACAGCACCCCGACGATGTCTTCGATGCTGGGATCGATCTGTAGAATTTCGTAGATCTCCGGCGCCCGAGTGACGTCTCCGGTCGTCCATTTCATGCCGATTCCGTGTGACCAAAGCGACAGGGCGATGTTCTGAACTGCACAGCAGACTGCAGCATAGTTTTCACGGTCTCGTAGAGAGTCGTCAGAACGAAGCGATGTGACAACGATCCACCCGGGAATGGTCGACCATTTGTCCCGTTTCTTCTGAGCGGCGGCTTCACCTTTACTCACTCGGGCCATTTCGGCGTTGAGTTCAACAATCTGTGAGATTGTCTTTTCTCCGAGAAGGTAAAAACGCCAGGGCTCTGTCATTTTGTGATTGGGAGCCCAGCACCCCGATTCCAATGCTGCGAGAACAGCTTCATCGTCGGGGCGCTCAGTCTTGAAAGCGTTGATTGTCCGACGGTTTCGAATCAACGCATCGATGTCGTGCTCTGGCATTATCTCAAGCATTCTTTCCGTGTTTGATCAGCGCTCAGTTTTCGGAGGCCAGGTCAAAATTGAATTCATTGTTGCCTTCGAGAATTCTCGTTGTGAGTTCGGATCGAGAATTGTATCGTGCTGGGATCGTTTCTGGTTGCGCAGGCAGAACTTTTCCATCGGGTTGGACGCTTTCGTCTCGTTTTGTGGAGATTCGAACAGTGTAGTCTCCGGGTTCAAGAGGATTCGAAAACTTGTAAGCTCCGTTCGCATTCGTGATGGCTCCCGCCGGTCGTCCACGGGACTGAGGAACAAAGATAACGATGCCCATGCCGAGCGGTTTTCCGTCGAGGGTGACTGTGCCAGCAACAGATGCCTTGTCGGATTCTCTGTGATTGATTTCGGATTGCGCCGGATTCAGGGTAGAGATTGCGTCGATTCCTGCCTGGGCGATCATTCCATCTTGAGTCGAAGTGACTCCCGAAACACCGATTGCTCCGATGAGTTTTTGGTCGACGATGATTGGAAGTCCGCCTTCCATCGGAAGCCCTCCGGGAAGTCTGAGAAGCTTCAGGTTGACACCACCTTCTGCGACTCGATCTTCGAATGCTTTCGTCGATCGGCGAAACAAGGCAGCTGTTTTCGCTTTTTGTATCGCGATTTCAACGCTGCCGAGTTGCGTGTTTTCAAGCCGTTGAAACATCACCAGAAAACCGGCATTGTCGACAATTGTAATGGCAACCGGCCAGTTGTTGCTGCGGGCATATTCCTCTGCGGCAGCCATGACAGCCTTGGCGTCCGTCAGAGAAA
The DNA here is from genome assembly GCF_040717535.1 of Thalassoglobus sp. JC818. Classification (NCBI taxonomy): domain Bacteria; kingdom Pseudomonadati; phylum Planctomycetota; class Planctomycetia; order Planctomycetales; family Planctomycetaceae; genus Thalassoglobus; species Thalassoglobus sp. JC818. The sequence continues at coordinate 79,185 of NZ_JBFEFI010000013.1, read as the reverse complement.
TGCTCTCCCCGTATGCAGGTGGCTGATCCTGTCCCAGGAGAAGAGTTGGAAATGCAAGCACGACCGTAAGCAGCAAAGCGAGTCTCATCACAGTTGCTCCTGATTGCGTGAAGTTGAAGAGATAGATGACCTCTACGTAGAGAATGACGACCGTGTTGGAAGTTTACGAGCAGGCTTTAGCCTCGAGAACAGAATCGAATTGGCCAGTGTGGGTTCATATTCGAGCCCGTTTTCTGTCACTTCTTTGATTTTGTTGGTTCTTGGTATTCCGGGTTGGGACGCATGGGGTCTGCTCCGACTTCGATCTTCCAGCTTGAGAGAAGTGCTTGCAGTTCACTGGCGACCTGCGGATTGGATTTCAACAAATTGTTCGATTCCCCAAGGTCTTCGTTCAGGTTGTACAACTCGAACTCTCCGGTTTCGAGATTCTCGATGAGTTTCCAGTCACCTCGGCGAACGATCGTGCAAGGGAAGTTCTGCGGATGTTGGTTGTAATGGGGGTAGTGCCAGAAGATGGCCTGCCGATCGAGCTTTTCACTCCGTGATTCGATGAGCGGCAGCAGGCTCTTTCCATCGAGATGTTGAAATGGACGCAAGGGAGTGTTGGTTGCTTCGAGAATTGTGGGATACCAGTCCGTGCTGATCACAGGAACGTCGCACACTGAACCGTTCTTTTGTCCGGGTGGCCAGGCAACGATCGCGGGAATTCGAATTCCCCCTTCGTAGTGCGAGCCTTTATTAGCTCGAAGTGGAGTGTTGTCGGTCGCCTTGGCGAATCCTCCGTTATCGCTGGTGAAAATCACCAGTGTCCGGCTATCGAGATTGAGTTCCTCAAGCGTGGCCAGAACTCTCCCCACGCTCTCGTCGACGCTTTCGACCATGGCAGCATACTTCGGGTTTCCTTGTCTGTTGTCGGGATCGACACTTTCGTAAGTCTCGACTTTCTCTGCTTTGCCTTGCAGAGGTGCGTGGACGGCGTAGTGAGCGAGCATCAGGAAGAAAGGCTTCTCGGAATGACTCCGAATGAACTGTTCTGCTTCTTCCGCAAGCCGGTCGACCAGATAATCGCCTTCCTTTCCGGAGATTGGAGCTGGTTTGACTTGAACCTGTCCTGTCGAAGGAATCTTCCAGGTCCCTTCAAATGGGTAGAAGTAGCTTCCCGGTGCTCCGTAATCTCTTCCAGCGATGTTGACATCAAAACCTTGATGTTGAGGGTAATAAAAGGCTTCTGTGCCGAGATGCCACTTCCCGATATACCCCGTCGCGTAACCTGACTCTCGAAGGGCTTCTGCGACGGTGATTTCCTCCAAAGGAAGTTCGCCGATGTATCGACCTTCGATCATCTTATTGTGTTCCCGATCCCATCGACCCGACGGGAGCCACTGAGTCAGCAAGAGTCGGGCAGGGTACTTTCCAGTGAGGATGGCAGCCCGCGTTGGTGAGCAGACCGCGCACGCTGAATAGGCATTGGTGAATCTCACGCCCCGATCAGCGAGTCGATCAATATTGGGGGTTTGATAGTAATCGCTCCCCATGCAGCCAAGATCGTTCCAGCCGAGATCATCGATGAGTATGAAAACGACGTTCGGCTTCTCTTCAGCAGTTGCTACAGACAGCATGAAACTGCACAGACTCATGACGAGTCCGAACAGTAGTTTTGTCGAATATTTCGAGTTCATCGTTTGTTTCCGTCGATCACATCGCCAGTCGATTTGACTGTCCAAGTGTAGTTTTCAGGATCGAATTTGAAAGCCGATTTGGTTGGTGCGGAGTCAGCCCATTTCGCGGGCAACCACTCGGCAAGTTCGGATTGAATCGTTGCAAATTCAGGAGAACCAGCGAGGTTTTTCCACTCTTTGGGATCGTCGTTGTGGTCGTACAACTCTTCGCTTCCATCTGCATAACGAATCAATCGATAGCGTTCGCTGCGGACGGCGGCATTTCCCTCGTGGTACTCAATCACCGACGGGCGATCCCAACGTCTTTGCGGATTTTGGAGCAATGGAACGAGGCTTTGACCATCGAGGTTGGGAACAGGTTCGAAGCTGCACAGATCTATGAACGTCGGGAACAGGTCGATCAAGTTGACGGGTTTTGAGCAATCTCCGCTTGAGAACCCCGGGGCTTGGATGATGAAAGGTACTCGCGTCACTTCCTCCCAGAGTGTCGATTTGTGCCAGTGCTCTTTCTCGCCTAAATGCCATCCGTGATCGGACCAGAGGACGACGATGGTTGAGTCCCGGGCGTCACTTTTATCGAGTGCTTGGAGAACGCGACCGATTTGATCGTCGGCGAAAGAAATACTTGCCAGATATGCTTCGACTGCTTCTTTCCACTTGTCGCTCTGGCGAATCAGCTCAAGATCTTTCCGCCGATCCGCAGCCAGTTTTTTTCCAGGCGAGGGAATGTCGTCGAGATCATCTTCGGCGACTTCCGGCAGAACGACTTCTTCAGTCCGATATAAATCGAAAAAACGCTGAGGGGCGTACCACGGCAGATGAGGTCGAAACAGCCCGCACGCGAGGAAGAAAGGTTTCTCATGCTCTCGCTTAAGGAAGTCGACAGCATAGTTTGCGGTCAGAAAGTCATCGTAATCTCTCTCTTCGATCTCAAGCGATCCCCAGTCGTTCTCATGTCCAAGCCCCGCGATACCGCTCCATGGGTATGCTTCGGGGAATGGTCCGGACTCAGACCAGGGATAGTTAACCGTGGCACCGCGAAACCAAGGATCGTTCCTGAACGTCAGTCGAAAAAAGTCGTCCCACTGATTCGGGGGATTGTTCCCAGCTGTGTGATGAAAGATTTTGCCTGCTCCGACGACTTGATAGCCGTTGTTTCGAAAGCATTGAGGAATCGTCATCACGTCCGGAAAATTGGGATACCACCAGTGTCCATTGTCGTAGAGCCCGGTCGTCGAAGGCCGCAACCCCGTCATAATCGCGGCCCGCGATGGCGCGCACTTGGGAGATGGGCAGTGAGCATTTGTAAACAGCATGCCACGTTCTGCGAGGGCATCGATATTTGGAGTCTCAACGACTCCTTCGTAGCCGTTTAAACAGCCCACCCAGTCCTTCATGTCGTCGACCGCCAGGAACAGAACGTTCGGCCGGGACGCTTCCTCGCCTTTTGCGAGGCTCCCGAGCAAGAAAGTGATTCCGAGAGCGGCGACACCGCCCATGTTGATCTTCAATGTTGGCCTCTACTACCCGAGAACATGAATGGGGTAAGAGACTCAACCTATCACATCGGAGTTCACAGGTGTATTGACCACAGCCGTGTTTGCGTCATTTGATGACACCCAGAAGCGTTTCCCAAAGAGACGGTGGAACGTCGAAAGTATTTCACCGAGAAGCGACGAACCGAAAGTCGAGAAGCAATGGAGATGCGCTAGTTATTGAAATGACGTGTCTGCGATGTCGGTCGCGACTTGTGATAGCGCATGATCTCCGACAACCCAAAACTTCGGAGTTCTGATGGGTTGAAAGGCTTCGTCAATACCTTGGAGACTTCAAGTTCTGCGAGCACGTCATCAGAAGGAGCCAGTAGGCCGCGATCCAGGAGCAGGATGATGGGCACTGCCCGGAGAACTTGATGTGATCGAATCATTCTGCACAAGTCGAGGCCGCTCATTTCCCCCAGGTCGGTATTGATGACAAGCAAGCTTGGAGTGACTTGCTGAATCGTTTCCCAGGTAGAACGCCCGTTGGAACAGATGACGACCTCGCACCCGGAAGGTCGAAACGTGATATCGATCAGACGTGTCACGTAGGGCTGCTGATCACTGGTAACGACGAGGCTGGAAATAGCATTCTCCCATCATGTCGGATCGAGAGAGGTTTCTCCGCGATGGTGTTGACGACCGACTCGATCGAGCAACGTGCCAGCGACCATTTCTATGGCCCCGCTGGACTCACCTGAATGCAGCTCTTCGGAGAGAAGCTGCGCCCGCTTGTGCGAATCTCTTCAAATCAGAAGTCGCGTTGCTCTCAATGTGCATCGGCACGCACGAGCAATTGAAGTGAAGCAAGTTCCGGCAAAGAGTGCCGATTGCCGCTCACGAGTGTCTCGCTGTACGGGTCCTGCAACTCGTGAGGATTCTTTACGATGCGTCTCTTGATCGAGAAATTCAGAGCGATCCGGAGTGACTAGCATCTCTCGACTGCGGGGCGGGGAAGCTTTGCAGGGGGCTGGTCATTTATCTGATTCGGTTAGTCAGACAGCTGCTGTTACTCAGGTGGCGTGAAATGAAATCGCGCTGACTGGCCGAAGAACTGCAGAGGATTCTCGTAGACAACTTTGCGGATTTTGGCTTCGCTGTGGCCGCGTTTTCGCATTTCCTGAATGAAGTCCGGGACAGCCAGCGGATTGGACGGTCCCCAATCGCCAGCCGAATTCACGAGAATTCTGTCGTCTCCGTACTGTTCGATGATGTCCGCCGCTCGGGCAGGGGTGCATTTTGTGGTGGGGTATAAAGTCATTCCGCACCAGAATCCGCCGTCGAGCGCAGCTTTGACGGTGTGTTCTTCGACATGGTCAATACAAACTCGCTCCGGAGGAATGTCATTCCTCTCCTGAAGCATGTCGACGATCATGCGTGTCCCCTTGTACTTGTCGACAAGATGGGGAGTGTGAATCAGAACGAGTTCGTTCGTCTTGGCAGCCAGATCGAGGTGTTCACGGAAAATCGTCGACTCGTTAGGAGTGTTCTTGTTGAGGCCAATTTCTCCAATTCCGAGAACGCCCGGGCGATCCAGGAACTCGGGGATCATCGCAATGACTTCGCGGGCGAGAGGAATGTTTTCCGCCTCTTTCGCATTGATACACAACCAGGTGTAGTGCTGAATTCCGCTCCATCCGGAACGCTTTGGTTCGAAACCGGTGAGCTGCTCGAAATAGTCGCGGAACCCGTCGACGCTGCCGCGATCGAAGCCAGCCCAGAAGGCTGGTTCGCTGATCGCGACGCATCCCATCCGCGCCATTCGTTCGTAATCGTCGGTTGTCCTCGAAACCATGTGGACATGTGGATCGATGAAATACATAGCCAAACCAATTCGTGACGGTGGTGAACTCGTTCTGATTGCGTTAGCGACTCTTGTTCTCGAATGCGAAATTCATCCGGCAGCCAGAGTTCGCTGAATCGGATCTCTCAGAGGATTATCGCAAAATCTGAAGATGATTCAGAAGCTTTTCCGGAGTCATGACATAGCCGACGTAAAACGGTCCGAACTCGGCATATCGGGCGGACGCTTGATCGAATCGCATGGTGTAAACGATTTCCTTGATGTACTCAGGAGCGCGGCTCCAGAGCGTCACTCCCCACTCCCAGTCGTCGAAGCCGGTCGAGGCAGTGATCAACTGCGAGACCCTTCCCGCGAACTTGATCCCCGACGTTGCATGCTCCGCCATGAGCGAGGACCGCTTGCTGAACGGTTCGGTGTACCAGTTGGCCTGAGGATGACGGATTTTGTTCATCGGGTAGAAGCAGTGGACGGGCCAGTCCGGAAAGTCGGGATAGAGCCGCTGCTTGTTCATCATCGGAAGACGCTGTTCGTAGGCAGCCACTTTCGCCTGATAGGCTGGGTCTTCTGCATTCGATCCGGCAAGTCGAAGTTTTTCCGAATACTGTTCGACGGTCGGAACGTATTCAGAGACTTCGGTAATTGAAACGAATGAGTAGCTGGGCTGCAGAGCGGGGCCCAGCACGCTGGCGCGGAGACGCTGATGAACACGGTCGATCTTCAAGGGGTTCTGATCGAGCATCATCATTCCGAAGTCAGCCCGATGTCCGGTGACTGCAAAGCTCTGCACGCGTTCCGGAGCGTCGTCGTGCATCGGGTCCATGAGCTCTGTCACAGCCTTGGCGCCAGCTGTGACTTCTTCCTGTGACAACTGGGCGAGGGCTGCTCGGTCGATGTTGTAATAGATATGAAGGCAGTGCCAGCCTTCCTGAGTCTTGATCGTTGGGTCTGGGAGATTCTGGGCAGGAGTGTGCGGGCGATTCATGGTTTTCCAAGTCAATCATACAGTCAGGTCGTGTTCGTGCCTCTATCATAAGGGGATGGCGGCAATCAGGAAACTGACTCGATCCGCCAGTTGCAATCCTGCACTGACTGGAAAATTCCATATAATCAGTGAAGCTGGCAGAACCGCTAGAATCTGGCGTGACATCTGTGTGTGTCCGAAAGACAACATATTTCCGCCGGAGGAACCGCTTTCTGCGAGTTAACCTACCGTGTCAAGATCGCAAAATTCACGTGGCCTTTTCGGTTGACGATGCGCCATACAGTCCCCATTTTGAATTTGGAATCGGAATCTCCGGAGAAATTCGGTGAGGATTCCGTGCATTCACGTCCCAAAGACGCGTGTCTGGTGAAGATTTATCCACCAGTCGTGACGGGGAGTTTGATTGCCCTCGATCGTGATGAGATCCTCTTCGGCCGCGACATCTCCTGTGACTATGAGCTCTCGGATGATTTCGCTTCGAGACGCCACGCTGTGATTCGATGGGTCGACCGCAATTGTATGATCGTCGATCAGAAGAGTATGAACGGCACATACGTCAACGATCAGCGTGTCGGCGAACAGGTCCTCAAGTCGGGTGATCAGATTCGCATTGGTCATCATATCTTCAAGTTTCTTGCCTCCGATCATGTTGAGGCAATGTATCACGAAGCCGTCTTCGAAATGATGACGGTCGATGCCCTGACGAAAACCTACAATCGTCGCTACTTCGAAGATGCTTTCCTTCGCGAAATCAATCGAAGCTTTCGACATGGTCGACAGCTCGGGCTGTTGCTGCTCGACATCGATTACTTCAAGCAAATCAATGACACTCACGGTCACCTGATCGGAGATGAATTGCTGGCAGGTGTCTGTAAGCGGGTCAACAGTCGTGTTCGAAACGACGAAATCTTTGCGAGAGTCGGCGGCGAAGAATTTGCTCTGGTCATCGTGGAATGTACGCTCGAGAATTTGCGTCGTCTGGGTGACGAACTCTGTGAACTCGTCGGCTCGAAGCCCTTTACGTCAAGTAAGGGTGACATCAATGTCACGATCAGTATCGGCGTTGCGCACGCTTTAGGATCGGCTCCCATCACGATGAATGGCATGCTCGAACAAGCTGACAAGAATCTGTACGAAGCGAAACGGCTCGGCCGAAATCGATGCTGTAGCTGATCTTCTTTCCGCCTCGAACTTTCCTCGACCCGCGGTTAATCTTGAGTCAGGTTTTCTATCCGTATGACTCTTGATTGTGTTCTCTGATGTGGTTTCGAGATTTTCTGATCGATAGCCTTCGCTATTACTGGAGGAATCATCTTGCGGTCCTGCTGGGAGTGGCAGCAGCCACAGCTGTGATCGCCGGAGCACTTGTTGTCGGTGACTCCGTTCGTGACAGCCTCCGTCAGATGTCACTCGACCGTCTCGGGAAGATCGATCACGCGGTGACCGGGTTCAGATTCTTTCGAGAAGAACTCGCGAACAGATTGAGTGACGCTGATCAACAAGTCCAACAATCGGCGCCAGCCATCTTGATGCAGGGGACGCTCGAGCGGACATCCGATGATGATGTGACAACAAGAGCTTCTCACATCGAACTCATTGGAACCGATGAGCGGCTCTGGTCGATGCTCGACACAAACGGGCTTGCTTCTCCCGAGAATGGTGAAGTCGTTCTCAGTCAACGCGTGGCTGACCAACTACAGGTTCAGGTCGGTGATCAGATTTCGGTGCTCATCGAAATCCCGGCTTCAATTCCGAGGGATTCACTGCTTGGAGATCGGGAAGAGACCATTACAGAGCTGGTCGTCGACGTCTCCGCGATTGCAGATGAGAGCAATGGCGTCGCGCGTTTTGGACTCAATCCGAGTCAGCAGATTCCCGCCAATGCTTTCGTCAATCTCTCTGATTTGCAATCTCAAATTGGACTGGCGGAAGTGCGTCGATCTCTACGAAACCCTGTTGCAAAACCAGCCAGAGTCAATGCTTTGTTTGTTTCGACAGGGGACTCGCCCGCGATTGAAACAATCGGTCCAGATGTGGCGAAGGAGATCACGACAGCTCTCTCTGAAGAGTTGACGCTAGAAGATCTCGCACTGCGACTTGTTCCGAACGAAGAACAAGGTTACCTGTCGCTCGAGAGCGATCAGATGATTCTTGACGATCAAGTCGCTGAAGCCGCAGAAGCAGCCGCAAATTCGCTGAATCTGCGAACTTCTTCCGTTCTTGTTTACCTGCTGAATCGCATTTGGAACCCGGATGACCCGGACAAGTACTCGATGTATTCGGTCATTGCAGGCGTCGATCCGGAAACGAGCGCGCCGTTTGGGCCGTTCGATTTTGTCGGAGAGCATGCTGCACTCAGCGATGGCAGCGTTTATCTGAACGATTGGCTCGCCACGGACCTCGATCTTAGAACCGGTCAAAAAGTGGCCGTGAAGTTCTACGAGGTCGGCGATCGTGGTGAACTACCTGAACAGGAAGAAATCTTCGATGTCGCCGGTGTCGTGGCTCTGCAAGGAGTCGCTGATGATATGGGTTTCACTCCCAACGTTCCGGGTGTGACCGATGCAGATTCTTATGGAGATTGGAGAGCACCTTTTCCGCTGAAGCGAAATCTGATCACCGATCGTGACCATTTGTACTGGGACAACAAAGAGACGGAACGAGAAAGCGATTACCGCACAACGCCCAAGATGTTCACCTCTCTCAAGACTGCCCAGAAGCTTTGGAAGAGTCGTTACGGAGAACTGACGTCGTTCCGTATTGCTCCCGGAGAAGGGCAGTCGCTCGCCGAACTCAGCGACGAGTTCGAACAACGATTGCTCTCCGAATTGAAGCCATCTGACACGGGAATTGTCGCGCAACCGATCAAGGCAGCGGGATTGATGGCAGCTCAGGGAACAACCGATTTCACAGGATTGTTTATCGGGTTTTCATTCTTTCTCATCTTCTCAGCGATGCTGTTGATCGGACTTCTATTCCGCCTTGGGATCGAAGATCGCATTTCAGAATTGGGACTCTTGAATGCCATTGGAATGACGACCGGCCGCGTTCGCAGGATCTATCTCTACGAAGGACTGATCGTCGCTTTATTGGGGGGATTGATCGGGATGGTGCTGGCTGTTGGCTATGCGGCCATCATGATCCACGGTCTCAAGACCTGGTGGTTCGGAGCAGTAGGGACACCGTTTCTCAATGTGTACGTTCACGTCGGAAGTCTGCTGATCGGTCTGTTCATCGCGATCATTGTTGCCGCACTTGCGATCTTTCGATCGCTCTGGCAAACACGTTCGCAGTCGACCCGACAGCTGTTGAATGCACAGACTGAACCGAGCACGGTGCATCAGCAGCGGAATCGGAAACGCACAGAGCGGACAGCCGTTGCGCTCTTGGTCCTCTCTTCACTGATCTTGTTACTGACGCTGGTCGGTGCGATTCCTGATAGCGAAGCGTTTTCGGGATTTTCGTGGCGAATCGTAGCATTCTTTCTGGTCGGGTTCGGAATGCTCATTGGTGGTTTGTTCGCGTTTTCAGCACTCTTGCAGAACAGCAATCGGATTCTCGATTCTGAATCTTCGAAGTGGGGAACGTTACAGTTGGGGCTTCGCAATGCAGCGAGAAATCGGTCTCGCAGCGTACTCAGTGCAAGTCTGATTGCCTCAGCGACTTTCGTAATCGTTGCGGTTGCGGCGGGCAGACAAGATCCGGCGAATGCAGAACCGAAGACGGATTCAGGCAACGGGGGTTTTTCTTTGGTCGCCGAAACCAACATTCCGGTCCTTTATGATTTGAATACAGTCGAGGGACGTTCCAAGCTGGGTATTGAAGTTCTTGACGAAGAACTGATGGCGACGCTCGACCAAGCGAGCGTGATGCCGTTTCGTGTCCGGCATGGAGAGAATGCGAGTTGTCTCAATCTTTATCAAACTCAACTCCCAACTGTTCTGGCAATTCCAGAGGTCGTGCTGAACGACTTCATCGAGCGTGAACGGTTTCTCTTCGCGGATACTTCCGGAGATCAGCCCTGGAAACTGCTCGAAGGGAAGACTGCTTCAGGTGCGGTGCCGGTCTTCGGAGACATGAATACGTTGCTCTACAGCCTGCACAAAGGAATCGGTCAAGTTGTGAACGTTCCCAGCGACGAAGACCCAAAACACTCGCTCGAAATTGTGGGCATGTTTGCCAATAGCGTTTTTCAAGGTGTCCTTGTCATGTCGGAGGAGAACTTCCGGGAAGTCTTTCCCGAAGAGGTCGGGTTTGAATACTTCCTGATTGAGACTCCGCTTGAAGCTGCCGGCACGGTGAGCGATGCCTTTGAGTCGTCGCTCGGTGACTATGGGTTTGATGCAGAACGGGTCGAAGACAGACTGGCAGACTTTCTCGCGGTGCAAAACACTTATCTTTCGACGTTCCAGACACTCGGCGGGCTGGGGCTTCTGTTGGGAACAATTGGCCTCGCGACGGTCATGCTGCGAAACGTCATCGAGCGCCGCAGTGAACTAGCATTGATGCGCGCGATCGGCTTTCGCAGCGGCCAACTGGCTTCGGTTGTTGCGCTTGAGAATGCCATCCTTCTGGTCTGTGGACTGGTTTTGGGGACAATTTCAGCTCTCCTGGCGATGGCTCCTCACCTCTCCAGTTCCGTAGCCAGCGTTCCCTGGAGTCAATTGCTCGGAATGCTGTGCGCAGTCCTTGTTGTCGGAATGGTTTCCGTCATCTGGGCCGTTCGAGCAGCTGTGTCGACTCCAATTTTGTCGACATTGAGAAGCGAATAAAGACGTTCGCCAAACGACGTGGTCTCGAAAATCGTCTTAATCGTTATTGATGACGGGCTTTTCGGAGAACCTCTCGTTCTGATGGCCGGAATTCATCACTCAGAGAATGAGGCCTGTGCGACTGGGATTTTCATGAGACAATCAATATGTTCTGAGCACAAATCGTCGCTCTACTTCGGTCCCCGACGATCTTAGAGTTCGACAGAGATTTCAGGCACATTCGAACTACGGATTCGACATCAAGTCTTGAGCAGCAAACGCTCTGGCAAGCAATTCGTCTACAATACATAGGCAAGCAGGTTAAGCGATCGTGCTGGACTGCGTGCTGAGAATTAACGGCAACACGAACATGGTGGTGACTCTCATCGGATATCGAGCGACCGGAAAGTCGACCGTCGGTCGGCTACTGGCGTCCCGTCTCGGATGGGAATTTGTTGACACCGACGAGCAAATCGTAAATGTCGCTGGGAAATCAATTGCTGAGATCTTTCGCGACGATGGCGAGCAAGACTTTCGTGAACTGGAACGCAGACAGCTTCAACAGGAACTTTCTCGCGAGCGAGTTGTGATATCGTCTGGGGGAGGAGCGATTCTCAGTCCGCAGACAAGGCGACTGATGCAAGAAAGCGGACCGGTGGTCTGGCTCACAGCGAAGGTCGAAACAATTGTCCAACGGTTGAATGAAGATTCCGCGTCGACTGGTTCCAGACCCTCGCTCACCGGAAGAGGGTTGGTCGAAGAAGTTGAATCCGTCCTGCAAACTCGTTTTCCGCTTTATTCAGAAGCTGCAAGTTTCCAAATCGAGACCGACGCACAAACTGCTGAACAGATTGTCGACGAGATCATGTCCCATCTGGGCGTTGAAAACGGAGGAGCAGCGTGATCCTCCATTTCGATTTGCCAGGCTGGATGATTATTTCGTTTCTGTTCACCATCGGTGCAGTCATCGGGAGTTTTTTGAACGTCTGTGTTCACAGAATTCCTTCCGAGCCGCGATTCCTGGATCAGCTTCGGTCGTTGTGGAATCGGCCGTCTCACTGCCCTCGATGTAATACAGATATCGTCTGGTCCGACAACATTCCGATTTTCGGTTGGATCAAGCTGCGGGGACGGTGTCGCAGTTGCCAGATGCGGATTTCTCCACGCTATCCGCTTGTGGAGTTCGCGAACGGTTGTCTTTTCGTACTGGTTTACCTGTTTGAAGTTCCTGCAGGATTGCATCCGCTCCTCAGCGAGAGTTCGATCTATTCTGAGATTGGACCACAGATCTATCCCGGGCTGAATGGCTGGTCGCCAGAAGCATTTGTCTGGCTTCGATATGCATTTCACATGGTGATGATCGAAGCTCTGCTTGTCGCCTCGCTGATCGACTTCGACTTAAGAATTATTCCCGACGGGTCTACGCTTCCCGCCATGTTCTTTGCCCTCATCGCCAGTACGGCATTAGGGATTGTACACATCGTTCCTGTCTGGTTTCAGGATGAATCACTGGCTCGAACGTTCAGCATCGTCACTCCAGATTGGGTGCATCCACTTCTCGCCGGTTCCCGTGTTCCGGAATGGATTACGTCACACCCTCACCTGCACGGCTTAGCGGTCAGCTTGGTCGGACTGATCGTGGGTGGAGGCGTTGTGTGGGCGGTTCGATTGTTGGGATTTTTGTTTCTTCGCGAAGAAGCGATGGGTTTCGGTGACGTTGTGCTGATGGCGATGGTGGGAGCCTTTCTGGGATGGCAACCGACCGTCATCGCCTTTTTTCTCGCTCCACTGTTTGCGTTGCTTGCCATTCTTGGCACGGCGGTGTTTGTGCGAGATCGGTCGATCCCCTATGGGCCTTACTTGAGTCTGGCCACACTGGTCACCGTTCTCTTCTGGAAGCAGATTTCACCGATCGGCACGAGATTCTTCGATCTGGGGATCTTGCTCTTTCCGCTGATTCTGCTGCTCACAGGTTTGTTCGCGTTGTGTCTTGCGATGGTCTTCGCAGTCAAGAAAACAATGGGTTGGCTGCCGCCTGAGTTTGAAATGGGCGTTTGGAGAGCTGCCGATCAGAACTGCTTCTTCGCGGGAGAATCAGTCGACCGGCATACCTGCCGATGGAAGACCAATGACTGGGAAGGTTGCGCCTCGGGGCGCGGTCAGATTCATGAAGAACGTTGGCGCCGCGGACAGGCTGGTTCGTCCGGTTCTATGAATCGCCCGAGCCCGTGGTAAGCGATCGCAGAGGACTCGTGGAGAGCAAGTTGCTCTTTCCTGTGCACTCGCTTGTGCTGTTTCATTGAGTAAATGGGTGTGTTTGCTCGTGCGGAGGGAATGCAAACCAAATCTGAAGATCCTCTAAATCAACTTCTTGTCGAGGAATCGTGTTTCAAAACCGTCGGGATCACCGAATCCCAATCGCAAATAAAGCTGCTCAGCGAGCGGATTCTCTTTGCGGACCTCGAGTGTGACTTTGCAACATCCGAGTTCACGCGCGTGACTTTCGACAGCTTTGATCAATCTCGATCCGATGCCTTGTCCGCGATATGCGTGCATGACAGATAAGTCATGAATGTTGACGAGCGGCATGGCTGCGAACGTCGAGAATCCCATGAAGCAAATGGCAGCCCCGACAGGTTTGTCCCCATCCCATGCGAGCAAGGTGAATGCCCCGGGGAGTCGTTTCATTCCCGGAACAATTGCGGAAGCAATCTCCGGTGCGACTTCTGCACCTCCGCCGTGTGATTCTGTTGCGTAGGCGTTGATGCAGTCGACGATCGCCTGTGCATGACGTGGATTGTCAAAGTCGGCAATCGAGATTGAAACGGTAGACATGCTGAATTCTTTCCGATGCGTTATCTTGCACTCTCTAAGAGCGAGTTTGTTTCCCGCGTGGTCTTGTCAGGATGCTTTCGCAAGACCGAATATCACGCTCGGTGATTTGAATCAGTGACCGCGAACGGGAAGGTTACTGAAACCGCAAATGCAAGTTCAAAGATACTGATAATGAGACCGACACGAAATCGTTTACTCGGTTCGCGAGTGATTGTCGTGATGCAAATCTGCCTGCTGTTGGCGTCTGCATGTCAGCGACCTGCTGCAGAATCGTCGACGAATGAAGGGGCTTTGACTTCTTCCGAGGTTGTTGAGGCGATTCCGTCGAAGGATTGGGAAACACTGGTGAGTCTGGTTCGCGACGAAGACGAGACTGCGATTCGATTTCCGAGTCGTCCAGTCTCCGACGAAGAGTTTCGGATGCTACTCGACGGTTGTGAAGGGCTCAAGGTTCTTGAGATTGATCAGTCAGATGTCTCTTCAGAGTTGATGAGTGAGGTGTTCACGCATCTTCCGGTGCTTCGTCAACTGAGATTCGACGGAAACGTCAACGACAGTGATTTGCAAGTGATCGCTTCAACTCTACCCGAACTCACTGTATTGAACCTGCCTCAGGGGGAGTTTGGAAATGAAGGTGTTCAGGTTCTATCGGATCATGCGAAGCTGGAGCTACTACGAATTGGTGCTCCGAACGTGACCAACGAAGGCGTACGTTCGATTCTGGAAATCCCAAACCTTCGATTTTTGCACTTGATCAACGTCGCCATCAACGATGAAGTTCTAAGCGACATCGCCGAGAAAAGTTCGCTCGAGTCCTTTTACCTCGATGGAGGAGACTGCAGCGAGGAGGGATTGTCCGAGCTTGTGAAAGCGGCTCCTCAACTGCACTTCCACTGGAATCAACTTCACCTCGAGGATGATCCACATTCGCACCCACATTGAGGAAATTTGCGTTCTACGCTGCGATAGCCTGAGTCGATGGCCTTTGCACCGGATGATGTCGTTTTCCGTTTTTCACCAGCACGTCGACGAGTGATTGTTCTGATCATTCACTCCACGTTATTCATTCAGCTTCAGAGGAATTTTCATGCCGCTTTTTGGCTCTCATCTCTCCATCGCAGGAGGTTACTTCAAAGCTGCCAATGCTGCGGGCGCTTTGGGAATGGACACGGTTCAGATCTTCACGAAAAACAATAATCAGTGGAAAGGAAAACCGCTGACCGATGAAGACGCTGATTTGTTCCGGGCGGCAGTTGAAGAGAACGGACTCAAAAGCCCGTGTTCGCACGACAGCTATTTGATCAATCTTGCCAGCCCGGACGATGAACTCTGGGAGAAGTCACTCAATGCTTACGTAATTGAGCTGGAACGGGCGGAGAAGCTTGGGTTGGCGGGAGTGGTGATGCATCCCGGATCTTATCTGAAGAGTTCCGAAGAGGAAGGTCTCGCCAAAGTCATCGAGGGTCTCAACGAAGCTCATCGCAGAACCAAAGGCTTTCAGGTTCAGACCTGGGTCGAAGCGACGGCCGGGCAGGGGACGAATCTCGGGTACCGCTTCGAACATCTCGGGAAGATTCTCGGCGAAGCGGAGGACGGAGATCGCTTCGGTGTCTGTTTGGATACGTGCCACATCTTCGCTGCTGGCTACGGATTGAAGACAGCTGCGGAGTACGAGGAAACGATGCAGCAACTCGACGAACACGTCGGGATTCAAAATGTTCGTGCGATGCACTTAAATGACAGCAAGAAAGAGCAGGGGAGTCGCGTTGATCGGCATGATCATATCGGCGAAGGCTTCCTTGGCGTGGAACCATTTCGTTTTCTCCTGAACGACGCGCGGTTTGAATCTCTCCCCATGTATTTGGAAACCAAAAAAGAAAAGCGTGACGGTGAGGAAATGGATGCCGTCAATTTGCGTGTTCTAAAAAGTCTGATGGAAGTGTGAGCAGTACCAGGTTCGTTGTAAGGTGAGGAACTCATCCGATACTGAAACCTCTACTGGCTGGACGTTCCACTTGTGACAGGCGATTCTTGAAAAGGTAACTCGATGAAAATTCGATATGCGATGCTGTTCATTTTCGGTCTGTTGTTCACAACGACTGTTCTCGCTCAACAGCCGAACAAGACAAAAGTTCGGGCTCCGTTCCAGTGGGTGAATAAACTTCCTGCCAGTGCTTCGAAGGCGTTAAAGCACGATACTTTTCATAGCTCTGCAAATGGTGTCGACGTCGGTTACTGCATTCTTCTGCCACCTTCTTACAACAAACCGGGCAACGAACAAAAGCGATACCCGGTCATGTACTGGTTGCATGGAGGGCGTCCGGGAAGCGAGACGAAAACGATCTCGATGTCATCCATCTATGAGGACGCAATGGCAGACGGTGTCATTCCGGAATTGATTGTTGTGTTCCCGAACGGAGGTAAGCTCAGTCATTACGATCACGATGGATTTCTGGGGGAAACAGCTTTTCGCGAACTCGTGAAACATATTGATTCTGAGTATCGAACTATCGCTGATCATTCGGGGAGAGCAATCGAAGGGTTTTCTCAAGGTGGTCGTGGGACAGCTCGCTACCTCTTCAAGTTTCCAGAACTGTTCTGTTCAGCCGCTCCCCTGGGAGGAGGTCAGCAACACGAAAAGCGTATCTCTGAGAACTCAGGCAAAGAAAGCGATTCACTGACGATTGAGCCGGCAACAAACAATACGTGGGATTTAGCAGAGGCATACGCCAATCGGAACTCAGGGCCTGATGTGAAGATTTTCGTTGCGGTCGGTGGGGATGACGACAATGCTGAAGGCAACCGAGAATGGAGTCAGCATCTCAAGGAATTGGGAATCGAACACACGTTCGTTGTAGTGCCCGGTGTTCCGCATAGCTCAAAGAAAATGTACGAGAAGATTGGCCCAGACATTCTAAAGTTTCACGCTGATAATCTTCGCGCCAGCCGAAGTCTTCAAGAAGAATAGAGCAAGTTGCTCTATCCGGTGCACTCGCTTGCACTGTTTCATAAGTTAAAAGGATGCGCTTGCTCGTGCGAGATCGTACACACAAAATCAGAAAATTCTCTCGTACTGAGTTTCAGCGTTTCGGTCGTCATCAATTCTTGCGAGCAACTCGTCGCTACGTTTAGGAAGGGGACTAAATGGCAGTCACAATCGGACAGCTTGAATCTGCCGACAACAATCGACTGATTGCAATGCTGAAAGATCTGTCGTCTCCCCTTGATCCAGAGATGATTGGCTTCGTGGCAGGGTTGGCGTCGAATCGTGAACGTGCTGATCTGGTTCGAGAAGAGTCGGCGGTGTTGCTCGGAAGGATTCAGCAGCCAGAATCACGAAATCGGCTGCTCGAATTCACACAAGCTGACGACCCGGTTGTTCGGGAATTGGGAGCACTGGGGCTGGGAGAAGACAATGAGTCAGCGACAGTTCTGACGTTGATTGGTCAGCTCTCCGACAGCGTGAATAAGGTACGCAACGTCGCAGAACGATCTCTTCTGAAACGTTCTGAAGCGGTGGCTTCAGTGGGAGTTGAGCCATTGATTCAACTCCTGTCGCACTCCGCAGTGCTTACTCGCTCTCCGGCCGCACGCCTATTGGGGCAGACAAAAGACGAGCGAGCATTACAGCCGCTTATTCAGCAATTGAAGGCGGAGGAGTGGCTCGATCGGATGTGGGGTGCCAATGGGCTCGGAAGTCTCGGAGTGCTGGAAGTGGTTTCCGATCTTCAGCAATTGGCAAAAGAAGATCCCAAGAATCGCGTGCGGGCATCGGCGGTTGAAGCGTTGGGAGAACTTCGTCCGCCGAATCTTCAAGAGTTCCTCGATGAAATCATTGAAGACGAAAGCGATGAAGGAGTTCGCAAGACTGCGGAGGAACTCAAGCTGTCACTTGGTTTCGACAGCGACGACCTGGAATACGATCCCTTTGCGGATGACTAAACCAAATCCACGGCTGCCCCGTTTTACCCCACCACATAAGTTCAGAGGCAACGTTCTTTGGGCATCCAGGTCGACTTCTTTCTGAGAAACACACTATGTCGCTGCAGAGTCACTCGAAGCTGTTGCCGATTCGGCTCCAGCATCGCTGCTTGATTCAACTGCTTGTGTGGCCGGTTTCGGAGCGGGGCCATGGGCTGAGTATTTTTGAATCAGCACGACACCGACCACGACGAGCACAAATCCGATAACCTGCCGAAAATCGAGATGCATTTTTCCCGCCTGTGCCTGCATCAGGAGCCCTGTGATGGCTGCGACTGATGTCGCTCCGCCGAAGACGACGGGCATGACGAGAGACGCATCGTGAGATTTGTACATTGCGAACGTCAGCGTTAAAGCTCCGAAAGCTCCCAACGTTCCTGCGATGAATCCCCACCAGCCTGCTTTTGCTGGAAACGCGAAACCATCTCCAGACATCTGAACCGCAATCGCTCCGCCGAGACATCCCCAGATGAGGTAGGCAATGCCGATGAAAATGTACGGCTTAAACGGGGTCTGACCGACGATTCGTGATTTGCCGAGAGCTGGTCCGTAAAGTCCCCAGAAAACAGCAGTTGCAATGGCGAACAGAAGTCCAACAGTTCGTGGATTCATGGATTTCTCACAAGGAGGGAAGTTCGAGTTGGGAGGAGTTATTCACGAATCCGGGAGGATTCCGGCACTCGTGAATTCGTATGCTAGCACCAGCCACCGGAAAATCCAGAAGACTGATCACTTACTTTGGGATGAGAAGAACGAGGCTCCAAACGAGCAGAGGCGGAATGGCGGTGGTTGTCGGCCTGATTGCTCAAACGAATCGCTGCCAATCTCTTCCGGATTGACGGACTAACCTTCTTTGATGGCGGTGATGATATCCATCACTGCTTGTTTGCCGTCAGCAAACAGCATCAGAGTGTTGTCGTTTGCGAAAAGCGGATTCGGGATCTTGGCGAAACCGGGGCTGAGACTTCGTTTGATGACCACACAAGTCCGAGCTTTGTCAGCGTTAATGATCGGCATTCCGGCGATCGGGCTGTTCGGATTGGTGCGGGCATCAGGATTGACGGTGTCGTTGGCACCAATCACCAGACAGACGTCCGTTTGCTCCATCTCGGAGTTTGCTTCGTCCATTTCTTTCAGCAGATCGTAAGGGATGTCTGCTTCGGCAAGAAGGACGTTCATGTGACCCGGCATGCGGCCAGCGACGGGGTGAATCCCGAAAGTGACTTCGATCCCTCGACTCTTGAGGAGATTGGTCAAATCGCGGACGGAGTGCTGAGCTTGGGCGACCGCCATGCCGTATCCCGGGACGATGACGACTTTCCTCGCGATTTCCATGAGCATGGCGACCTCTTCCGCGGAAGTCGATTTCACGGTCTTGTAAACTTCGTCTGCGCTTGGTCCATCCGCCGTTGGCCCTAATGTTCCAAAGAGAACAGCGGGCAACGAGCGATTCATTGCATCACACATCACTTTGGTCAAAATCAGTCCGGATGCTCCGACGAGCGAGCCTGCGATGATCAAGACATTGTTTTGTAACACGAACCCGGTCGCTGCGGCAGCCAGACCGGAATAGGAATTCAAAAGCGCGATCACCACCGGCATGTCCGCTCCGCCGATGGAGATCGTCAGGAAATAACCCAATGCGAGTGCTGTGATGACGATCAGCCAGAGCCAGAAGTTCATCGGGTGAGTGATCAGCAATGCAATCAGAACCACTAGCACGCCTGCGATTCCGGCATTGATGATCTGCTGATTGTCGAGCGGTTTGAGTTTCTTGACGAAATCGAGCTCAGCCAGTTTCCCGAAAGCAACGAGACTTCCCGAGAGGGTCACTGAACCAATCAATGCGGAGATACCCGTCGCGATAATTACGTCCGTCGAAGCGACATCCGAATTTCGGAAGAAGTCAGCAGTTGCCACAAACATCGAAGCTGCGCCGCCGAAACCGTTGAGAAGTGCCACCATCTCCGGCATTTGGTCGATCTTCACCGTGAGGGCGAAATAGGCTCCGATCGCTCCGCCGATCAGCACTCCGATCAAGATCCACACGTAGCCGACGACACCCGCGGCCAGCAAAGTGGCCACCACAGCCACGAACATTCCGATCGAACCGAGAAGATTCCCCTGGACAGCTGTCCGTGGGCGAGTCATTCCCTTGAGACCGAGAATGAAAAGAACGGCAGCGACGAGGTAACTCAGATTTAGCCAGACGGGAGACAAGACAACAACTCCTGATCGAGTGAACGACGAGATGGACGAAAATGCCTGAGGTTACCGTTTGAACTTCTGCAGCATTCGATGGGTGACCATGAAGCCGCCAATCACGTTGACCGTTGCCATGACGACTGCCAGAAAACCGAGAAAAGTTGCGAAATCGTGCTGTTGGGCCCCGGTCGCGAAAATTGCCCCGACGAGCGTGATTCCCGAAATGGCGTTCGAACCCGACATCAACGGAGTGTGCAGGGTCGGGGGAATCTTTGTGATGATTTCGAAGCCGACGAAGACAGCGAGAGCGAAGACTGTCAGCCCCTGGACCAGTGCCATGCCAGCTGAATATCCCGCAACTGTCGAGATTGCTTCGGTCATTTCACCGATTTGCTCGATTGATTGCTGGATCGCTTTCTCGGAACCAGCTGGAACAACTAGCAGCAATGGATGGAATGGCATGTGACACTCTATTTCATCAAGTTGTGAACGTTTCGATTCTCAACACGTCGCCAGAAATGAACTTTGGTGGAGCTCAGTTTCCGTTACTCCACTTAGCTTTCCGAATCGGTTTTCGATTCCGGGGAATCTTCCGTTGATTCTGTTTTGGATTCTTCCGGCTCATCGTCTGAGGCGAGTGGAATGGGAGCGTAAGGATCTGGCTCGGGAGCTTTGAACTGATCGAGTGAAATCTCTTCGAGGCCAGCGATCTTTCGACACAGCGGATGGACCATCTCTCCCTTGTATGTGACCAGAGTCCCGGCAATGACTTCGTCATCCAGATCGACGTTAACTGCACCGTCTTTGATCAGCGACTTGAGAAAGGTCGTGACGTTGTTCGAGAACATCTGGCTCGCATGACGCGGAATGTCTGATGGAACGTTTTCCGGGCCGAGAATGGTCACGCCGTGAGCGACGACGGTTTCTCCCGATTTGGTGAGCTCGCAGTTTCCACCCCGTTCGGCAGCAAGGTCAACGATGACTCCGCCTGGTGGCATCGCTTCGACCATTTCTTCGGTGACGAGGATCGGCGCTTTCTTGCCTGGGATCGCTGCAGTTGTGATGACGACATCTGTGTCGGCGATCACTTTGAGCATCAGTTCACGTTGTTTTCGATAGAATTCTTCATCCATCTCCTTGGCATAACCACCTTCGCCTTCAGCAGTGCCAAGATCCATTTCAATGAATTTGGCTCCCAGGCTTTGGACCTGTTCCTTCACAGCAGGGCGAACATCGTATGCGCTGACGACTGCTCCCATTCGCTTGGAGGTCGCGATGGCTTGCAGACCAGCAACGCCTGCACCGAGCACGAAGACGCGAGCAGGGGTGAGTGTTCCCGCTGCAGTCATCATCATCGGGAACATCTGAGGTGAGGTGCTGGCTGCCATCAAAACGGCTTTGTAACCAGCGATTGTCGCCATCGATGAGAGCACGTCCATGCTCTGAGCACGAGTAATTCGCGGAACCAGTTCCAATGCGAAAATGACAGCCTTCTTCGTAGCTGCATCCTGCATTTGCTTGGGATCTGAAAGAGGATCACACTGTGCGATCAGGACTTGATCCGGCTTGAGAGATGCGAGATCAGCCGATCCGTGTTCTGGATTCGCGACCGCTGCGCGAACCTGAAGCAGTACATCTGCTGTCTCCAGAATGTTCTCACGCGATTCAACGAGTTTGGCGCCTGCCGCCTCATAATCTGAATCGGGGAACCCTGCCTCGACTCCAGCACCAGATTGAACGGTGACTTCAGCTCCGAGTTTCTTCAATGCCGAAACCGATGCTGGAACCAGGGCGACACGCCGCTCACCTGGGAATGTTTCCTTTGTCACTCCGATAATCACGAGTCACGCATCCTATCGATTGAAAGGTCAAGGAGATGGTGGCCCCATCGTATCGTGCAATCGGGGAGTCAGGTAGGGTTCACGGAAGGAGATTCTGTATTCGTTCGGATCTCTCGCAATTCACATCAGTGTGTGTGGATGAGTTTTTGTTTGTGTCTCGACGACAACGGAGTGACCATGCCCAGCATCGATCTTTCACCACCTTCGTTGTCTCTTAGCGATAAACTTGATTCTTTTGTTGAATGGACTGTTTGCTAGCGCGTGTCGCTGCATACGAGCGGTCAAGTTCTTCGAGAGCATTTCTGAGTATGGCGTACACTCACTCGCACGAGCAAACTCCACCTTTTGTCCGATGAAACAGCACAAGCGAGTGCACAGAAAAGAGCAACTTGCTCTAGAATTCATCAATGTCTCGCGCTCGACTCACTCCGACTCATGCTGACCTGATGACAGGTCCTCTTCGTACAACTGTTTTCTTCCTGGCGCTTCCGGTGCTTGGGGAACAGGTGCTCAATTTTCTCGTTGGGTTCTACGACGTCTATCTGGCAGGTAACCTGACGAGTGATATTCGGACCGATGCCACTGCGGCCGTTGGTGTCGCTGCGTATGTCGGCTGGTTGGCGTCGCTAATCTTTTCACTCGTGGCGACGGGAACGACAGCGCTGATATCCCGGGCATGGGGTGCAGATGAGCGAGATGAGGCAAACGTTGTCGCAAATCGTTCACTGGCACTCTCTCTCGTTTCCGGACTGTTCTTTATGGGGGTGATTCTCCTCGCTGCGCCGACGCTTGTGACGCTGATGGGGCTTGATGGGCAAGCCGCTCAAATCGCTGTGCGGTATCTTCGCGTTGATGCCATCGGCTTGTTGTTTTCGAGTTTCAGCCTGGTGCTGGCCGCTGCTCTTCGAGGTTGCGGTGATATGAAGACGCCGATGTGGGTGTTCGGTTCCGTAAGTATTCTGAATGTGATCGTGTCGACCGCGCTTGTTCATGGAATCGGGCCGATTGAACCATGGGGAGTGGATGGAATTGTCGCTGGTACTGTTGTGGCGAGAGTGTGCGGAGGGCTGTTAATACTCGCCATTTTTATCATGGGGTTCAGCGGCTTATCGCTGGTGCCTGCGGATCTCAGCCTGCGAGGAGAAACCGTTCGGAAAATTCTGGCGATAGGCGTTCCTTCCGGGATGGAAGGGATCGTCATGTGGGTCGGGCACTGCATCTTTTTGCGTGTGATTTCTGGACTCGGTAAAGCAGAGTTCGCTGCCCATATCATCGGAGTGAGAGTCGAAGCAATTACTTATCTAC
Source organism: Thalassoglobus sp. JC818 (assembly GCF_040717535.1). NCBI lineage: Bacteria > Pseudomonadati > Planctomycetota > Planctomycetia > Planctomycetales > Planctomycetaceae > Thalassoglobus > Thalassoglobus sp. JC818. The sequence goes on along the minus strand of NZ_JBFEFI010000013.1, from coordinate 56,264 downwards.
CAGCCGTTGCGTACGGAGCGGCCGCAGCGACGATGGTTGGTCAGTCGCTAGGGGCAGGAAACAAAGAACGTGCGGTTCGCGCCGGACACGAAGCAGCCATGCAGTGTACGCTCCTCGGAGTATTGATCACCGCCTGGTTCGTGTTCGGTGCGGATTGGATCTACAACCAAATGAACCGGGACGAAGCTGTCCGTGCTGTGGGAATTCCTGCGTTTCGAGTCGTTGGCCTGTTTCAGATTCCGTTGATTCTTTCAATCGTTTACTTCGCTGCGATCCGCGGTGCAGGAGAGACAAAATTTCCCCTGTATGTGGCCATGTTCACGACTTATCTGATCCGCATTCCGTTGGGATACATTTTCGGAGTCACGCTGGAGATGGGGTTGATGGGCGCTTGGGTCGGGATGAACGCCGACATGTTTGCACGAGGAGTGATCGCGACTTGGCGATTCTGGTCGCGTCGATGGTTGCGCGTCCGTTTGTAGTCCACCAGGGAAGCAGCGCCGAAGCAAACTTGGCCAATTACTCGCTCCAGACGGGAGGCCGCTTTTGCAGGAACGCAGCCATGCCTTCCTGAGCATCGTGTTCGAGAACATTTTTCGTCATTACGGTAACGGCTCGTGCGTAAGCTTCCTCTTCGGTCATCTCAAGTTGCGTATAGAACTCTTCTTTGCCGAGGGCGAGTGTGCGTCGACTTGAAGCGACGATGGCAGTCGTCAGTTCTTTGACTGTGGAATCGAGTTCCTCTTCTGAAACGACACGATTGACGAGACCCGCTTCGAGTGCCCGCTTTGCGGAAATCGGCTGACCGGTGAGCAGCATTTCCATCGCAATCTTGGGAGCGATGTTGCGGACGAGTGGAACCATGGGAGTGGTACAGAACAACCCGATTTTGACTCCGGGAGTTGCGAACTGAGCTGTCTCGACGGCAACAGCCAGATCACATGCAGCAACAAGCTGGCATCCAGCAGCAGTTGCAAAACCCTGAACTCTGGCGATGACGGGTTGAGGCATCGAGCGAATGGCCATCATCACTCGTGCGCAGGTGGCGAACAGAGTGGAGTACTCCTCTTCAGTTCGTTGCTGCATCTCTCCGAGATCATGGCCGGACGAAAAGACCGGCCCGGCGGATGCGATGATGACGACGCGAATTGAGCGGTCGTCCTTGAGTGAAAGGAGTGTCGTTTCAAGTTCGGACAACAATGACAACGACAAAGCATGTCGACGATTGGGACGATTGAGTTGAAGTGTCGACACTCCGTCGACATCGGTTCGGATCAGTTCGGACTCGTTGACAGCTTCTGAATTCATCGTCTCTCAGTCTCTATGCTTCGCAACTTCTTAGTGCGAGTTTGAAGTAACGACGAGGCTTTGTTGCACTCGTTTTGGGTTATGGCAAGGCTGTGCAGGCAAACCGGACGATAACCATTTCTAGCAGACGAAGCGAGCGCAGCATCACTGTTGGAAAGCAACTGCGACATGTGCGCATGGGACGGCACCCACACGGTGTAGACGCTTTGAGGGCGATCGCTTCAAAGACTCGTGTTACGAGTTGAGATTCATCGTCACGGTCTTGTGTTCCGTGTAGTTTGCGAGCGCAGCAGCTCCGAGTTCTCGTCCGATTCCAGACATCTTGAACCCGCCAAATGGGGCAGCTGCATCGAAGACGTCATAGCAGTTGATCCACACGGTTCCCGCTTTGACGGAGTTGGCGATGTGGTGAGCTTTTGCGACATCTTTCGTCCAGACTGCAGCTGCGAGTCCGTAGTAGGTCTTGTTCGACCGTTCAATCACTTCGTCGATATCACGGAACGGAAGCACGCTCATGACGGGTCCGAAGATCTCGTCCGTTGCGATGTCCATGTCATCGGTGACGTTGTCGAAGATCGTTGGTTGAACGTAGAAGCCTTGCGTGCCTTCGCGCTCGCCACCGGTCACACACGTGGCTTTGGAATGTTTGCCACGTTCGATGTAGTGCATGATCTTCCGGAATTGATCGATGTCGATTTGCGGGCCCTGTGTCGTGTTTTCATCGAACGGATTGCCAAGTCGTCTCTCTTGGGCGCGGCTGACGACTCTCTCGATGAACTCTTCATGCACAGATTGCTCGACGAAAACACGGCTACCCGCACAACAGCACTGACCCTGATTGAAGAACAGTCCAAACTCCGCTCCTTCGATTGCGGCATCGAGATCTGAGTCACCGAAGATGATGTTCGGTGACTTGCCACCGAGTTCAAATGTCAGACGTTTCAGCGTTTGAGCTGCATCGGACATGATTCGTTGTGCGGTTTCCGTTGATCCCGTGAATGCGATTTTGTCGACATCGGGGTGACGAACAATTGCAGCTCCAGTTTCTCCAAATCCTGGAACGATGTTAATCACACCGGGTGGGAAGCCTGCTTCGGTTGCCAGTTCGGCGAGTCGCAGGCAGGAGAGAGGAGTTTGCTCAGCCGGCTTCATGACGATCGTGCATCCGGCAGCGAGTGCTGGTCCCCATTTCCAGGCGACCATCAGCGCAGGGAAATTCCAGGGGATGATTTGTCCGCACACTCCCAAGGGTTCACGACGCGAATAGCAAAAGTAATTGCCCCGAATGGGAATCGTTTCGCCGGTGATCTTGTCTGCCCAGCCGGCGTAATATCGAAGGCAATCAATCACCAGTGGGATGTCAGCTGCGCGAGCGTCTCGAATTGGTTTTCCGTTGTCGAGTGTCTCCAGCGCAGCGAGTTCATCCGCGTTCTCTTCAATCAAGTCAGCCAGGCGATTCAGAAGTCGACCGCGATCACGGGCATCCATTGCTGGCCAGTCGCCTGACTCGAATGCCCGACGTGCAGCTTTGACTGCACGATCAACATCGTCCGCATTCGCGAGAGCAACGTCGGCGATTTTCTCTTCCGTCGCTGGATGATAGGTGGCGAAGGTCTTGCCACTCGTGGAGTCACACCACTGGCCGTCGATCAGCATCTGAGTCTGGCGGACTGTCGGGGCAGCGATCACACTAGGCGAAGTTGTGGCGGTTGACATCGATTCCTCCAGTGAGAGAGTGGGTTGAATCAGCGTTCACTGATGCGATTGTCGCACATTCTCGTCTGGATTTCACCAGCGGTTCGCTCACGAATTCTCGATCGGTTGAAAATCGAGTTGCGGATCATGCGAACGCTACTTCGTCGCTCCTGGCTCTGGTCGTAATGGAAGATGTTGGACGGAAAGATCGGTCAAGTCGACGATCGCCAAGGTGTGCGGATTGGCTCGATGGAGAGCCCCGGGATTGAGGACCAGCGTTGATCCTTCCTGATGGGATTCTGCCTTGTGCGTGTGTCCGTAACAGACGAGATCGTACTCGTTGGATTCGATCGTCTGATTCGCTCGAGCTGCGTCGTCTCCATGTAAGAAGGCAATTTTTCGTCCGCCGAGCGTGACTTCCCCGAAGCGACCGTGGCAGGTTCCGTTGGCGTCGTTGATTGCCTGACGAAGCGTCGCCACATCGGAATCAACATTTCCAAACACGAAGTGCGTTTGAAATTCCGTGAATTCTGACGGGATAGACGCTGAGCCGATGTCACCGCAATGGATGACGTTTTCAATCTCGTGGGATCGAAGATGCTCAACTGCCAGTGACGTGTTTTCGAGGTTTCCGTGAGTATCGCTGACGATTCCAATCCTCATCAATGGGCTTCCTTTCTCGACGTTTTAATTCTGTGCCGGGAGGTCGATGATGGCGAAGTCATCACCGTTTACCGGACTCAAGAGGATTGGAGAAGTGCGAACAGCACGGTCGACAGCAATGGTAAGTTGATGAGGACCTGCGGAGGTTTCTGCCTGGATGCGCTTGGCTGATTCGATCGGTTGACCATCGAGCCAGATCTGAAGTCCAGTTGAATCTTGCAGATCGAAACCGACGATTCCGTCAGTCGATTCGAATTTCACTCGAACGAAACTCATTCCGCGATTTCCGGGGGCAGAGCGATTGCGGACGAAAACTTCGGGGAGGTCATTCAAATTCAGTCGACCGTCAACGTAGCTGTAAACGGTTTTCCATTGAAATGCGTCGTTGTCTGTGGCTGTGTCGGCGTAGCTCGTTCGTCGCAATTGATACGCTGCTTCATTCGTGGCTTCGATTGTCTCCCAGTTTCGGACGACGGGTTTGGTTCCAATTGTGAACTCGGGAGTTCGTCCCAGCGATGAAAGAAACGCACACAGATCCAAAAGTTCGTTGTTTGTAATTGAAGATGTCAGACCGGCGGGCATCAGGGAAAGCCCCTGTTTCTGTTGAACGATTTCGTCTTTGATGACGACGTGTTCGCGGCCTTCCGCATCGCGGAGATACAGTGAATCATCAGACTCTCGGGTTTGAATTCCCGAGTAGACTTTTCCTTCGTCTGTCGCAACGACCACGGTGTGATAGCCTTCTTTCACTTTGGCGTTGGGATCGAGAAGTGACTCAACGACGTAGTCCAATTGTGCCGTCGCTCCGAGACTGACAAGGTTCGATCCAATCTGGCCGCCTGCCGGTCCAATCGCGTGACATTTCAGACAGTTGAGGTCTGCGCGACGGAAGATTTCTTCACCGCGTGCCGGATTCCCATTGGCTTGAATTTGGGCCACGAGGTGCTGCATTTCTTCAGAGCTGAGCTGAACGGGCTCGTCCGCCAGTTGTCCGGATTGACGAAGGACTTTGGCGAGTTCGGAATCCTGTTGGCCAGATGATCCTAGGACGCGTGATCCGATCACAGCCACGTCTTTCGGGTAAGACAGGTCTTTCATCGCAGCAGCGACGGCGGCTTCTGCTCCCTTGCGTTGAATGATGGCATAGAAGAGCGGTTCGATGACTTGCGGCGGAGCAGTTTGCAGAAAATCGGCGATGAGTGCAGGAGCCTGTTGCGGTCGGAAGCGAAGTAACTCGATGAGCGCAGCACGGCGAATTTCCGGAGGCATCTGGGACTTTGCGACCTGCGTCAGCCGAGATGCAGAAGCTGCGTCGGAAAACTGACCGAAGGAATGGATAGCTTCGATGCGTTCTCCGAGAGACGCGTTTTCCTTTGCGATCAGCTCTTCGATGGCTGATCTCAGCTCCGTTGCTTTGGAAGCTCCTACGTACCGAATGAGGGCCACGCGAAATGCCGGATTCTCTTCATTCAATAGATCTGAAAGAGGGTCGTGCGGTCGGTTGGCAACTTGATTTCGTTGTCTCGCCGCTTCTGTCAGCGTGTTGAGAAGATCAGCTCGAAGCTTCAACGGAGTTTGCTCAGCGAGTACCAGATCGTAAACCTCGCCGAGATGTTCCTTTGTTCCAAGATCCGCGAGGACTTTCAGAGCATCGTCCAGCGAATCGGCAGTCAGGGTGCCGTCCTTCAGTCGAGTGACAAGCGTGGCGACTCCGGTGTTGTTGTTGGTTGCTCGCAACAGGAACGGAAGTGCTTGAGGAGGGGCATCGAGCGAAAGCTCTCCACGAGCGAGAGCCGGAGCCCAGTAAGGTTCGAGGTCTCGACAAGTCATCCACAACGCGTAGTCGATGTTTTCGTCGACATCGAGTGTCAAAGCTTGCAGAGCGACTTCCACCGCAGAGGGATCTGTAACGTGCGACAGAGCACAGATTGCCTCGAGGCGAACCTGAGGATGGGAGTCGAGAATGCGTTCCGAGAGAATCTGGAGCGGGGCGTCAATTTTTGAAACCATTTGTCCAACGACTCGCGTCGCAGCTGCCCGAACACTGTGATTGTCCGAGTTGAGGCATCGATTCAAAAGGTCATGTTCGAGCTGACCCAGGGATTGGAAAATCCAGAGCCCTTCGAGAAGCAGGCGATCCTGTTGGTTGTCTTTAACAGACGTCGCCCATTGCTTGACAGTCGGGAGGATGCTTTCCCCTTGTTCCTTGAGCACGACTTTGGCCTGCTGCCGGTAGTATCGATTCGAAGTGGCCACGAGTTCGAGGAGTTGGTCAACGTCGAGTGATCCAATATCAAGCGGTGGATTGGTTTTGTTTCCTGTGTAGGTCACTCGCCAGATGCGACCGTGAGTGTGATCTCGGCGGGGATCTCGGAAGTCGACCTCACCGTGTTGAATGATCGGGTTGTACCAATCGGCAATGTAGATCGATCCATCGGGGCCTTGTTTGACATCAACGGGTCGGAACGCGACGTGATCGGACTTAATGACCTCCTGTTGTTCCTGAGATCGGTATCCCGATCCGCTTTCGGTGAGGACGAATCGACAGACACGGTGTCCGCGGAAGTCGTTGGTAATCAGACTTCCCTGCCAGTCTTCCGGCAGATCTGGTGTCTCAACAATTTCGAGTCCACAATGCTTCGGGCTGCCGGGGTTGAGGCCGTGGAGAATTCGATTCGCTCCGAAGGCTGTGACGTAAGAAGCACCGGGGACGATGTAATTGATTCCCTCGCCACCGGCTCCGTCTGTTGCGAACGTCTGGCCGTACTGGTCGAAATCGGTTCCCCATTGGTTGACGAGTCCACGCGCGAACACTTCGAGTTCCAGCGTTTCAGGTCGGAATCGCCAGATTCCTCCGGCGTTCAATCTCCTGATTCCCCAGGGAGTTTCGATGTGGCTGTGGATGTAGATTGACTGATTGAAGTAGAGAAGTGATTCGGGGCCGTATCGCAGGGTGTGGAGGATGTGGTGCGTGTCCTCGGTCCCGAAGCCAGACAGGACGATTCTTTTTTCGTCGGCTTTGCCGTCGCCATCGGTATCTTTGAAGTGCAGAAGCTCAGTACTGGCTCCGACGTAAACACCTCCGTCTCCGGGAATGACTCCTGTCGGAATCAGAAGACCGTCGGCGAAGATTTCCGTTCGATCACTGACTCCGTCGCCATCGACATCTTGCAGATACAGGATCTTGTCGTTGGCAACCGCACCGGGTTCGATGTGCGGATAAGTTTCGGAACTTGCAATCCACAGGCGTCCTTGCGGATCGAAGTTCATCTGAATCGGTTTGGCAATCGCGGGGTCTGCCGCAAACAGATTGACTTCAAATCCCTCAGGGAGAATGAACGTTTCCCGTTCCAACTCTGGATCAGGTGAGGGGATCTCTTTCAGGTCGCGTTGTGCGTACGCTGCTGAAAGGGAAGTGAAGAGAAGAGAAACGCAGACAATCGATTGCCGCATAGTCATTGAGAATCCTGTTCCGTCTCCGATTGAGGAACGGCCTCCGGCTGATCCGGTTGGGCCGTTTGATCTGTCGTGTCTTGGAGTGTATCGATATCGCGGTCGTCATCCCATGTCGCGGAGATTTCTTCAATGATTTCTTCGTCGGACATTTTCCGCTTGCGTTTCATCCCGTTGTAGATTTTCTCTTGGACGTGTTCCATCGAGGCGATGTCGAGTTTCCAGATGTCATCTTCTCTGCGGAATGTCATACGCTCTTTGGCCAGACCGGCATTGTCGAAGATTCGAAGAATACAGCGATCCCCTTGAAATACTGGTTCAGCAATTTGGGACTCTTTTACGAATGGTGTCGGAAGCTCATCCCGTTCCACGAGAATGGCGATGACCTTTTTCCCATCTGAGTTCTTGAGCTGTTCTGGAGTGAGTTCGTGGCGGAGCCTCAAGACTTCGATTTGCTCAAGAACGGGGCGCTCTGAGAGCTGCTCTGGCGAGTCGGAGACTGCCCAGCTTCGAAGTTCGTCGAAGCGCTCAATCGAGTTCTCTGTGACGAGTGCAGCTGCGGCGTCTCCCTCGCGGTTTCGGACAGCTGTCTTGAATTGGTCGAAAGTCGACTGAATCCCGTTCAGGTCGTCGACAGCCTGAATCTTGGGCGCACAACCGGATGTCAGCAGCGGAAGCGTTGTCAGTAAACTCAGAAACAACGGCAGGAAGCGTGGGGAAACCATCTTGATAAATCTACTCTTAAAAATCTCAAATCGGCGAAATGTCAGAGCCATCGACGCTGACAACAAGCCGCTGGAGAGTGTCACCGACGCGTTAAGGTTTCGTCAAGATTCAGTAAAACATTTGACAAGGTCGTCCAGCTCGCCTGCTCGGCGAATGAGACATCGCTTTCGGCGATCTCTGGGATGGCTCGCAGCTTGGCAGCCTCTTGCTCTTTCGATTCGAACTGAGATTGCACGAGTTGAAATGTTCTCGTCAGAACTTCCAGCTCAGAGGGATTCGGGGATCGGGACGTACAGAGTTGGAACCCGTACGTGAGGCGTTTTTCAAGCTCATCTCCGCCTTCGGTGAGGATTCGACCTGCCAGAGCTTGCGCAGCTTCGACATAGACCGGGTCATTGAGAGTGACGAGGGCCTGCAGTGGGGTGTTTGTTCGGATTCGCCGAACGGTGCAGATTTCCCGACTCGGAGCATCGAATGCGTCCATCGAGGGATATGGAATCGACCTTCTCCAGGTGGTGTAGATCCCTCGACGGAACTTGTCTTCTCCGGTGCTGGTTTCCCAGTCGGTTGAGCCTCCAAAAGCTGCCTTAAGGCCGAGTTTCGGACGAGGAGGATTGACCGACGCTCCAAGCATTTTGTCGCTGAGCAAACCTGAAAGAGAGAGGGCCTGATCGCGAATGAGTTCAGCGGAGAGGCGGAACCGTGGTCCTCGGGTAAGTAGTCGGTTCGCGGGATCTCGCTCGATGATCTCAGGAGTGGTGTCGGAGGACTGTCGGTAAGTGGCCGATATCACAATTAAACGAATCAGGTCTTTCTGGCTCCAGCCCGATTCGATGAAACGGGTCGCCAGCCAGTCGAGCAATTCGGGGTGGCTGGGAAGCTCTCCCTGCATTCCAAAGTCTTCACTGGTTTCCACGAGGCCTCGTCCGAAGAGAACTTCCCAGTGGCGATTGGCCAGAACTCGTGCAGTCAGCGGATTGTCGGGAGACATCAACCAGCGGGCGAATTCGAGTCGATTGGGAGTGTCAACTTCGATCGGATGGAACTCGTTCAAGACACCAGCCTGAACTTCATCGCCAAGGTCGAGAAAGTTGCCGCGAATTTGAATGTGCGTTGTCCGCTGTTTCTCAGCGGGGAGTTCACGCATGATCGGAGTGTTGATCGGCGACAGGTTTGCCTGTTGCTTTTTGAGTTGATCGATCTCTTTCTGCAACGCTTTGATGCGCGGTGAGTGCTGCTGCAGGACTGTGATGAGTTCGCGAACTTCGTCGTTCGAAAAGGCAGTTTCGGTTTGAGGAACTTGGATTGTCGAGTCGAACTCGGCAGCTTTTGAAACAGTCTTCGCCCAAACCGGTTTTTTCTCCTGATCAAGGAGCACGACACGAAAACCGTTGAGTCTTTGGAAGATCGTTGGACTATCGTTTCGATTCCAGACTTTGATGAGGCTAATCTCTGCATCGCGTTGCAGGTCGACCATCCACCACGGCGAGTTTTCCTTTTCGGTGTGTGTCGTGGATTTTTGCTCGAAGAACTCTCCCGAAGTATTCCCGTCAACTGCCAACTCAGGCGGGCCGTCATAAGCTGTGGAGCTTTGCGTTGCGGGTTTGTTGAGTGCCAGGTTTTCATCACCGGAAAAGACTTGAACTTCCGCCAGCGAAAGTATCTGGTCTTCTTCGGGAAGTTCGATTCTGACATACCGTGCAACCACAGGGCCTGTTGGAGTACCCGCGCCAACGAGTTCGGAGTTACCGGGGCTGGCACTTTCATCGAGTTGTTTCTGCAACGAGCGGATTCGTTCTTCGAGCCGCTGTTTTTTGACGAGGAGTTCAGGTGTCCAGGTTTTAAGGACAGGGGCTTCATCACGCCGATCGGCATCTTCAGTTTGATTGAAGATGGCGTACACCTGATAGTATTCCGTCTGGGTGATCGGATCGTATTTGTGCGTGTGGCATTGCGCACATCCCATCGTCAAACCCATCCAGGTTTGCATGGTTGTATTCACACGATCAACGATCGCAGCACTGCGAAACTCTTCGTCATCGGTTCCTCCTTCGCTGTTGGTCATCGTGTTCCGATGAAACGCGGTTGCGATTAACTGATTGTCTGTCGGATCGGGAAGAAGGTCGCCGGCGATTTGTTCAATCGTGAACTGGTCGAAGGGCATTCCGTCGTTGATCGCGTTAATGACCCAGTCGCGGTACTTCCAGATCTCTCGCGGAGGATCATCAGCGTACCCAGCCGAGTCTGCATAGCGAGCAAGGTCGAGCCAGATCCGCCCCCAACGTTCGCCGAATCGTGGCGAGCTGAGTAGTCGCTCGACGAGGCGTTCGTAAGCGTCGGGGGAATTGTCATTGACGAAGCTTTCGACTTCTCCGGGGGTTGGGGGAAGTCCTGTCAGATCGAGAGAGACTCTGCGAATGAGTGTGCTGCGGTCGGCCATCGGAGATGGCTTGAGCCCTTCTTGATCCAATCGGTCCAGAACGAAATTGTCGATCGGATTCAGCGGCCAGTTGGAGTTGCCCACATCCGGGAGGTCGGGGCGTTGAGGGGGATCGAATGACCAATGGCGAGCGTAATTTGCTCCCTGTTCAATCCATCGTTTGATCAGGTCAATCTCTTTTGCTGTCAGCGCAGCTCCGTGCTCCGGCGGAGGCATCCGTGAGTAGTCGTCTGACGTGGTCACGCGAACGATGAGTTCGCTCTTGCTCCAGTCATGGGGAACGATCGCTGCTTCGCCGCTGTCGAGAGTCTGTTGTGATGCCTCTTCCTGATCGAGTCTCAGGCCAGCTTCACGAGTTTCCGGATCGGGACCATGACAGGCATAGCATCTCCCTGAAAGGATTGGACGAATGTCTCTCGTGAAATCGATTTCCTGTCCCGTCGCTGTCGAAATCATGACAGCGACGAGCGGAAGAATACTTCTGAGGACCGTCGAGATACGAAGCATGAAGCGACCTTAAGTTGAATGAAGACGCGTGTCGCTGAAGTTAGTTTGAGCTTTTACGATGAACTCTCTGCCGCGAAATCGAGAGAGACATTCAATGATGCCGCCAACTCCGAGATTTGTCTCCAAGTCTCTGGTGGAATTTCGACTCCGTTGGCTGAGCGCTGTTGCTTGACTCGTTCTTCGAGTTCTCCCGGAAGGAGGATTTCGTCAACTCCGGGCAATCGTGGGCAATCTTTCAGATGGCTCACGTATTTCGACATCCACTCATCATACTCATCGCGTGGAAGGAATTGTTCGACATCCATCAGGTGCAGCCAAACCCCGTTGGCTCCACGAGGGAGATCTGTGCGGCAGACACCGCTGCCGGAAAGCATGCCGCAGAAGACGTCGACCATGACGGAAAGACCGTACCCTTTGTGTCCCAATCCGGGACCTCCGAGCGGGAGGATAGAGCCGAATGGCTTGTCATAGTAGGCATTCGGATCACAGGAAGGTTTTCCGTACCCGTCGATGATCATTCCGTCAGGGACAGTCTTTCCCGATTGTTTTGCGACGCGCAACTTTCCTTCGGCGGTTGCGCTGGTGGTCATGTCGAGGACGAGTGGTCCATTGATCGATGGACCAGACATGCTGATTGGATTGGTGCCAAGTCGGCGTTCCATTCCACCGAACGGGGCAACTCCTCCTGGGCCGGGAGCGTTCACAGCCATGATGGCTGCGAATCCACGATTGGCGGCATCTTGAGTGTAAGCTCCGAGTCGCCCCACATGATTGCAGTTTCGCATCATGATCGTCGCGGTCCCTGCTGATCGAGCTTTTTCGATCCCGAGGGCCAGTCCTTTTCTGGCTGTCACTTGTCCGAAGTTGAAGTTTCCATCAACAACGGCGAACGCTGGGGCGTTGCGGACGATTTCAAATTCTCCTCCAATTTTGACATGACCATCGCGGATGAAGTCGACGTATTGCATCAACCGCATGATGCCGTGGCTGTCATGTCCGACAATATTCGCGTCGGAGAGTTCCTGAGCGACGATCTTCGCATCTTCTGCGGGAACACCTGCGCCACTGAGGAGAGTGTTCGCGACGTCAAAAAGTTGACTCTGATTCAATACGGGCATAAGTGCGGATACTTGGAGTGGGGTGAGCTGCGGGATGAAAACGACAATTGTCGGCAAGGCGACGGATACTGATTATAGGTGGACGGTCGAGGATTGAGAAGAATTGATGAGTTTCGGTGCGGTTCTCTTTCTGGTAGGTTCAGAAGAACGAAGAAATTTCGACCGTCGAGTTGAGAAAAACGTAGCAATCTGAATTTCGGATGAAGTGATTTATGTCTGAGCATCGCCCCATTATCGTTGGCCTCGGAGAACTCCTGTGGGATGTCTTCCCGGACGAACGACGACCCGGAGGAGCACCGGCGAATGTGGCATTTCAAGCTGAGCAACTCGGCAATCAGGGAATCGTCGTCAGTCGTGTCGGAACTGATGAGTTGGGCGAAGAGATTGTAGACTTTCTGAAGTCGAAGGGTTTGAAGACGCATGGGATCCAGCACGATGAAGAGGTTCCGACCGGGACTGTGACCGTAGAGTTCGATGAGCGAAATCAGCCGAAATATGTGATCCACGAAGGCGTCGCTTGGGATCGTCTGGAATTCACTGATGACCTTGCAGAGATCATGAAGTCTGCGAGTGCTGTCTGTTTCGGAACTCTAGCTCAGCGCGAGTCAAAATCTCGGGAGACAATCCTGAAGGCTGTTCAGTCCGTGCAGGATGACTGTTTGAAAGTGTATGACGTTAACCTCAGACAAAACTATTACGCCGCGGACTGGATTCGAAATTCACTCAACCTCTCGACCGTTGTGAAATTGAACGACGAAGAAGTCGAAGTCATCGCGCCGCTTTTCGACTTTAGTCGCGATGAAGTCAAATTCGCTCAGCAAGTCATTGAGGAGTTTTCGACTGAGCTTGTCTGCATCACTCGGGGTGCCAAAGGCTGCTGCCTTGTGAGTGCAGATGAAGTTGTCGAGGTCGAGGGCAAGCCGGTTCAGGTGGCCGATACAGTCGGTGCAGGAGATGCGTTCACCGCCGGGTTGATCACGTCTCTGCTTCGAAAGCGAACGCTCCATGAGGCGGGGAACTTTGCGAATCAGGTTGGCGGCATCGTCGCGTCGCATCAGGGGGCAATGCCGGAGCTGAAAGAGAAGTTTGACGAACTGCGCTCCTCGGTCTTTTAATCTGTTCTCTTGAATATTGAGTTGCGAGTCGCCACGGCTGTCTTATTTTTCGGCGGTCTTGGACTCGTCTCCGCCTGGCTTCCATAAAATGTCTGCTGTGCCGTTGTCGTTTTCAACGCGGGCCAGCACGAAGAGCAAGTCACTCAGGCGATTGACGTAGGTGAGAATGAGTGGGTTGATCCGTTCTTCATTGAGTAGCTGGTAGATGTGTACTTCGGCCCGTCGACAAATTGTTCGGGCCTGATGGAGCAACGCAGAAGCTTGGTTTCCCCCTGGCAGAATGAAGCTCGTGAGTGGTGAAAGAACTTCGTTGGCTTGGTCGATCCAGTCTTCAAGTTGAGCGACTTGCTCAGCTGTGACTCGAAGCGGCGTGTACTCAAGGGGCTCTTCACTCTCCGGAACACAAAGATCAGCACCCACATCGAAGAGGTCGTTCTGGATGATTCGAATCGACGATTGAGTCTGGGATGTTGGTTGAGACAGCGCAGTCACCGTTCCCAAAGCTGAGTTCAATTCGTCGATCGTTCCGTAGGCGATAATCCTTGGATGATCTTTCGGGACGCGAGTTCCATCTCCGAGTGAAGTCTCTCCGGTGTCTCCCGTTCGTGTATAGATTTTGTTCAAGTAGACCATCTTGCCTGTCATTCTTTCCGCAGGTGGTGTTGCTTCTGAGTGGCTATGATCCGTCAGTGTGCATCGTCAGTTCACAGACTGCAAACGATGTCGTGGCTGGAGCGATCGTTGTGTTGGGCACATTCTGACTAATCGTTGCCTCCTGAAAACTATCCGAATTCACTCCGGAATCCTTGATCCATCGCACCGAATTTCCGTTTTGAGAAAGGGTTGCCAGAGTCTCTGTTGCATAATGGCAACATCGGAGAATTGCGATGACTTTTCTGTTGGAAACATATTTTCAGTGGCCTGTGCTTCCGTTCAGCATTTTGCTGGTGGTTGTCACGCTTTATTGGTTGCTGGTGATTGCAGGCGGAATCGACATCGATGTCTTCGACTTCGACCTTGGGTTCGACATGGATCTCGATCCCGACGTCTCGCCTTCAGCGACTGATCTGGGAATGCTCGGGTTGAGATGGCTGAACCTGGGGGAAGTCCCGTTCATGGTTTGGCTTTCGATCGTGGCCATTGTTTCCTGGATCAGCACGATGCTTCTGGATCGAGGCCTGGAGGACCCAACATTGGGCGAATCCGCGTTTGCGATCGCTCGCAGCCTGGGACTTGGCATTGTCGGCGCGAAACTCATCACGAATCCTCTTCGAGGGCGGTTGAGAATCAAACAGCCGAACACACTTTCGGACTTGTTAGGAAAGACATGCACGATCGTCACGACCGAAGCAAATTCAGAGTTCGGTCAGGCAATGTGTGCTGTGGATAACGGAGCGCCTTTGCGCTTGAATGTACGAACTGTTGAAGGATCGGCTGCCAAAGATTCGCTTGTGCGAATTGTGGATTACTCCCCGGAAACCGGGATTTATTACGTCGAATGCACCGAGGACGCGTGAGTCGAGAGAAACTTCGATCGACGATCTCGATGAAAGAGTGGCATCAATCACTGAGGAAGTGACAAACCATGTTGGAAGTATTTATACCGACGCTCGTGTTTCTCTCGATTCTGCTCGTGGGCTTTCTCATCGCGATGTCGCGATTCTATCGCAAGGTCGGTCCAGAAGAAGCATTGGTGAAAACCGGATGGGGCGGCATGAGTGTCGTCTCCGGCGGCGGAATGTGGGTCATTCCGATTGCTCACCGCGTCGAACATATGGACCTGTCGGTCAAACGCATCGAAATCGCCCGTCGAGAGACTTCGGGTTTGATCTGCAAAGACAATGTCCGGGCAGATATTGAAGTTGCCTTCTTCGTTCGCGTGAACAACACGACTCAGGACATTCTTCAAGTCGCTCAGGCCCTGGGATGTCGGCGAGCGTCCGAGAAGGCTGCGCTCGTTGAACTCTTCGATGCCAAGTTTTCTGAAGCACTTAAGACTGTCGGAAAGCACTTTGACTTCGTTGATCTCTACACAGAGCGGGATCAGTTTAAGGAAGAAATTCTTAAGCACATCGGGACGGACTTAAACGGATATGTCCTCGACGACTGCGCGATTGACTATCTCGAACAAACTCCGATCACGCACCTGAACGAGATGAATATTCTCGACGCAGAGGGTATTAAGAAAATTACAAACCTCACTGCGCAGGAACACATTCAGGCCAACGACATCCGGAGAGAAAAAGAGAAAACGATTAAGAAGCAGGATGTCGAAGCTCAGGAAGCGATTCTTGAACTCGAAAAGCAACGAGTGGAAGCGACTGAGAAGCAGAAACGCGAGATCGCCGAGATCGCCGCTCGAGAACATGCTGAAGCTGCCAAGGTCCAGGAAGAACAGCGTCTTCGATCTGAATCGGCACGCATCAGCACCGAAGAAGAGCTTGCAATCGCAGAAGAAAACAAGCTGCGTCAGATCATCGTCGCCCAAAAGAACAAAGAGCGAACAAATGCTGTTGAAAACGAGCGAGTCGAGAAAGACCGACTCCTCGAAGTCACAGAAAGAGAACGAATCGTTGGCCTCGCCGAGATCGAAAAAGAGAAAGTGATCGAGGTCGAGAAACGCAACATTCAGGATGTCATCCGTGAGCGTGTTGTAGTTGAACGATCCGTTGTCGAAGAACAACAGCGAATCAAGGATACCGAAGAGTTCGCGACTGCTGATCGAGAAAAGCGTGTCGCGATTACTCTCGCCGAGAAGCAGGCTGAAGAATCACTGGTTAAAGAAATCAAAGCTGCCGAAGCTCAGAAGCAGGCTGCGACCTTCGAAGCAGACAAAGTTGTGATCGAGGCCGATGCCAAACTCTCTGCCGCTGAGAAAGAGACCGCTTCCAAGAAGCTTCTCGCGGAAGCCCGTCAGGCAGAAGCGGCAGCGGATGGATTGGCCGAAGTTCAAGTGATGACCATGCGTGCTGACGCTCTTGAGAAAGAGGGAACAGCAGAAGCGACAGTGGTCGAGCGAAAGCTTGTCGCCGAAGCCAAAGGGCAGAAAGCCAAAGCCGAAGCGATCGAGAAAGAAGGAATGGCCGAAGCGACTGTCCTGGAGCAAAAGTACTACGCAGAAGCCAAAGGCATCGAGCAGAAGGCCGAAGCGATGAAACTGTTCGATGGTGTCGGGCGTGAGCACGAAGAGTTCAAACTTCGACTTAACAAGGACAAAGAGATCGAAATCGCTGCGATCAACGCACAAAAAGATATTGCTCGTGAACAGTCAGGAATCGTGGGTGCTGCCCTCGAATCTGCACGAATCGATATCGTCGGTGGCGAGACAGAATTCTTCGATCGCATTGTCGACTCCATCAAAGCTGGGAAATCAGTCGATCGATACATCGGGAACTCGCAGGTCCTCACGGATGTCAAGAACACGTTCTTCGATGGGAGTGGTTCTCAGGACTTCTCTGAAAACCTTGTCGGGTTCGTCAGCCAGTTCGGTTTGAAGATTGAAGACGTCAAAGACCTGTCCGTGGCTGCATTGCTCACGAAGCTTCTGTTTGAATCCGATGACGACGGAACGACATCAAGCCTGAAACGGCTTCAGCGGTATCTGAAGGATGCTGGTTTGATGGACAAGAAAGTCGGAGCACTCGGACTGGGAATGATTCCATCCAGTGAGAGCAGTGACTGAAGCGGTGCACTCTGAGAGGAAAGGAATAGGTGGAACTTGAAGCTTCTGTTTCGCTGACTCTTCAATCGTGATCTTGAGTTGAAGATGTCTCCGGTCGAGTTTGCTTCAAGGTCTTTAGAACTGTCTCAAACTGAATTACTAGACGTCGGTAAGTTGCCTCATGTCCGAAACAGCTCCGCAGCCTGATTCTGAATCGAAGCTGGAATCCGGGACCTATGAGATCCTGCAGAATCGCCTGCGCAAGCATGCTGACGAACTTCGTTCACGCCTCGCGAAGTTGAATGAAGAACGCAAGCAAGTTTTCGGCTCGATCGAGTTGAAGCTGTTAAACACCGAACGGATTACAACTGAGAATAACTGTATTCCTCGTGACATGATCGCTGTCGGCGATCAGTTTCTGTTCGGCTACAACGTTCAGTTCGGTCTGAAGTCAGAAAGAAGCTTGTCGGATGTCTTTGGCGTCTATGAGTTTGACAATGACTCGAAAACATTCAGTTTACGTCCTCTCGATTTGATTCGGCTTCCCGCTTTCGAAAAAGACTTCCAGGACGTCTACCGCTATTACAAGAACGCCACGTTTGAGAAGTTCTTTGTGCGCGGAGTACACCTGTACATGGTGTTTCGCGTTGGCAGAGACTTCAACGATATCAAATCGTTTAAGTGGCTGATGAGTGGCGGGGCACTTGAATATTTAGGGAATCGAAGCGATCACGAGGTTCGATATCCACCTCAACACGAATTTGAGTGGATTAAGACGACTCGTGACATGCAGCGGCACGGGCTGCATCCGCACATTTCGGTTGAAGACAAGATTTTCGTCGAGACTGTCGGCGGAGATCTCACGATCAAAGTGGAAGACAATACCGAATCGGGCAAGGGGGTCTATGAGGAGCTTGTCGAGAACTCGGATCAGACACTCGACGATGCGGACATCTATTATGCCTTCGTCGGCCATACGATTCTGCTGAAGATTCGTCCTTACCAGGAAACTGTCTGGAGATATATCGTCTTCAATGAGAAGACGCAAAAGGCAAGTCGAGTCGATTCCATCGCGGATTCCTGTGTTCTTCTGCCTGACGACCAAGGGCTCATTTTCTCGAATGGTTACTATCTTCAAAGTGGCGAGCAGAAAACCTTCGAGACGAGTCTGCAGGGGTTAATCTTCGAGCGACGCGTTGTTTCTCCAAACGGGGAAGACACGCTTTATGTCTTCTACCAGCCCAAACTGGGTGATTACGTACTGCTCGGATACAACGTGATCGAGCAGAAAGTCGATACTCCCATCGTCTGTCATGGCTTCACGATGTTTCAGGGTGGTGAGATGATCCTGCAGAAGTCTCAGCAGGAAGCCCAGAAACATCATGCGATACAGGTCTGGCAGACTCCTTACGTGGGAGAAGACTATCAGGCACCAACTCGAACGGACTCTTATCTCTACAAAATCGGCAATCGTGATATCGTTCGGGCGATGGCTGAGTGTCACGAAATTCTAGGCCTCGTCGACAAGGATGACAGATACACCGGGCTGTATGTCGATCTCGAAAAACGGGCGATCGACGTTCTTGACAGCTACTTTTGGATCAATCAGGACGATGCATTCAATCTGGCGATTCCTCTACAGGATGTTCGCAAGACTGCTGCTGCTGCGGTTGATGAATACGAGAAGGTCGTTCGCGTCCGGAAGAATACAAGGACCCAGACTGACTCGATCGTTCAGCAGACGCGTGAGCTGCTTAATCGTCTGGGACGACAACGATTTGAAACCATTGAGGAGTACGTTCAATCGCTCTCGGACTTCAGACGAATTCGAGGGGACATCATTGGCCTTCGTGAGCTTCGATATGCGGACCTCGAGTTGATTGCCAGCATCGAGAAAGAGGTTGCGGAAGCTTCGGAACAACTGTCACACCGATGTGTGAACTTCCTTTTGCAAGACGACGCACTCTCGCCCTACGTGGCTGCAATTGAGGAAGAACAGGCGGCGATCGATCGGCTCGAAAGAGTTGCTGAGGCGCGAGAGGTTGAGTCTCGCATTGCCGATTCGGCCGACGAACTTGAGATGTTGATTGAGATCGTCAGCAATCTGAAAATCGATGATGCGACGCAACGCACATCAATCATCGACAAGATTTCCGCGATCTTTTCCCGTCTCAACACAGCCCGGGCGACGCTGAAGCGGAAGACTCAGGAACTTGCTTCTGTTGAAGGTGCGGCGGAGTTTTCGAGTCAGTTGAAGCTGCTCAACCAGTCGGTCGTAAATTACCTCGACGTCTGCGACACTCCTCAGCGATGTGAGGAGTACCTCACGAAGTTAATGGTGCAGCTTGAAGAACTCGAGGGAAAGTTCGCCGAGTTCGATGAGTTCATTCTGCAACTGACAGAGAAGCGAGAAGAGATCGCGAGCGCGTTTGAGTCGCGCCGCATGCTTCTGGTCGAAAAGCGGAATCGACGAGCCAACGCTCTCGCTGATGCTGCAGATCGAATTCTCAAGGGAGTCAAAAATCGCGTCGATTCGATGGATGAAGTTCGCGACATCCACGGATATTTTGCTTCGGACCTGATGATTGAAAAGGTCCGGAACATTGTTGCCGATCTGGAGGAGTTGGGTGACAGCGTCAAAGTTGACGACATCCAATCCAAGCTGAAGTCGATCCGCGATGACTCT
Organism: Thalassoglobus sp. JC818; assembly: GCF_040717535.1. Lineage (NCBI taxonomy): Bacteria > Pseudomonadati > Planctomycetota > Planctomycetia > Planctomycetales > Planctomycetaceae > Thalassoglobus > Thalassoglobus sp. JC818. The sequence goes on along the minus strand of NZ_JBFEFI010000013.1, from coordinate 36,892 downwards.
GTTCGTCAGCTCAAAGACAGAAAAGAACTCTACGAAGACGGCGACCATGTGATTCGATTCGGGAATCACCGGTTTTCTGTGAATACACAGGTTCTCGATCTGACGCTGGTTTTTCGGGACGGCGAACCGAATTTTCATCTGACTGGGACGGACTTTTACGAGCCAATCGGGAGTGCTGAACTTCGGGAAACTGAAGAAGTCTGGTCGATGGAGGTGATCAGCGAGAACGCAAACGTCTACCGAGCGGAGTATCTAGCCTATCAAATCTTGTTAGCAATTCAGTCAGGTGGAATCTCCTTAAGTGACGAGGTTAAATCGGATCGTTCACAGGCCGATGAGTTCGAGGTGGCTGAACTCCTGCCTGTCGTTCAGCGATTTATGGGGCCACGTTATCGGGAAGGGTACACCAAGGGAGTTCACGATCATGATGCTGCGATTATTCTTCAATCGCTGCTGAAGATTCATTCAGAATGTGGTCTGCTTCGTTATTCCCCACAGGCTCGGGCCATCGCGAATTTGTACTGGTGGAACTTTGGCGATTCCAAGGTTAAGAAAAGAGTTGAATCGAAGCTGTCAGGGTTTGGGGTCGTCTCGGAACTATTCCCGGGACTGGATCAGCAGAAGGCATACATTTCTGAACTCCAGGGCCAACTTTGGGAATGGCTCTCTGTTTGTGGTCTGTTTACGAACAATGATTTCTACGGGGAACTCGGACGTGACTCGCTGTTGTTGCGTGAGGCTGCCGAATATCTGTTTGAGGAACTGACGGACCCCGATCGAAAGTCACGCGGCAACGTCTTTGTGACTTCGCAGACGTCGGCGGATCTCTTTTCCGAGTTTCATAAAGAATTGGATCGACGCGAAGCGGACCAGAAATTTGCTGATGCGATGAAAGCTGTCAGTCGAGATACAAGCTCGTGTTTCGAACTCGCCCGTGACTGGATTACGGCATTCCTCATCAATCACCAAAAGGGCAAGCAGCTTATCAGCTACCGCGATGAAGTGGCTGAACTGATCATGGATGGCCAACTCGAATCGACAGCGATCGTCTCAGCGCAACTCGAAACGAAACTCGAGGGCATGACTGGGAGCCATCCCGTTATTTCGAATGGTGTCTATCAACTTCAGTTCCATCAGTTCAATCATCGGCTTGCCCGTTTTGCGAGTGAGATCGTGCCGAAGTATGAACGCTTCCATGCTCTAAAAAAGCAGATGATTGAAGCTGCTCAGGTTGATATGCAGCTGGAAGATTTTCAGCCTCGGGTGTTGACATCGTTCGTCCGAAACAAGTTGATCGATCAGGTTTATCTGCCCCTCATCGGGGATAATCTTGCCAAGCAAATTGGAACAAGCGGCGAAGGGAAGAGGACCGATCGACAGGGCTTGTTGTTGCTCATTTCACCGCCTGGCTACGGTAAAACGACGTTGATGGAGTACATCGCGAATCGTCTGGGGATCATCTTTATGAAGATCAACGGACCTGCGCTCGGGCATGAGGTCACTTCGCTTGATCCAAATGCCGCTCCGAATGCTGGGGCTCGAGAGGAGATTGACAAGCTCAATCTCGCTTTCGAGATGGGAGACAACGTGATGATCTATCTGGACGACATTCAGCACTGTCATCCAGAGTTCTTGCAGAAGTTTATTAGCTTGTGTGACGCGCAGCGGAAAATTGAAGGAGTATACAAAGGGGTCGCGAAGACCTACGACTTCCGCGGCAAGAAGGTCGCCGTCGTGATGGCGGGTAACCCGTATACGGAGAGTGGCGAGAAGTTTCGCATTCCAGACATGTTGAGCAATCGAGCCGATATCTACAACCTCGGAGAGATTATCGGCGACAGTGCCCGGGCCTTCGAACTGAGCTATATCGAAAATGCTTTAACGTCGAATCCTGTGTTGACTCAGCTGGCGAGTCGATCGCAGAAAGATGTTCACGCTGTTGTTGAGCTTGCAGAACGAGTCCGCCGCGGAGAGGAAATGTCCTCCGAAGGCGTCGAATTTGAATCGAATTATTCGATTGAAGAACTCAATGAATTCGTGCAAACGATGACCAAGCTCATGCGGGCGCGTGACGTCGTGCTGAAAGTGAATCAAGCATACATCGCGTCAGCTGCTCAGAATGATGACTATCGAACGGAACCTCCGTTCTTACTGCAGGGGTCATATCGAAACATGAATCGGATCGCTGAAAAAGTGATGCCGATTATGGATGATGCTGAGTTGGAAACGCTGATCGACTCCAGCTATCAGAATGATGCTCAAACATTGACTTCAGGAACTGAAGCGAACCTTCTGAAGTTTCGAGAACTCAATGGGACGTTAACAGCTTCGCAAAACGAGCGATGGGAAGCGATTAAGAAAACGTTCCGGCAGAATGTGAAGATGAAAGGCATTGATGCGGACGACAAAGTTGGCCAGGTCATTCTCACGATCAACTCGCTGAATGAAGGGCTTGATTCGATTCGCTCTGCCGTTGTCGACGGAGCGACTGCGCTCTCGAAGACGACTCAAGCTGATCCACGAGATGATGAATCGACTCAGCTGCAAGAGAATCTTCAAACCGAACTTCGAACACTCAGCGGCCACTTTCAGGCAGGTTTACAACAACTCGCGCAACTCGTCGATCGCCCACTGAATGTCTCTCTCCCCCCGATTGAGATTCCTCCGCTCGAAGTTCAATGGCCTCAGAATCTTCCAGTCGCTTCGACGCAGAAGGTGTCGGAACCTTCCGAAGTGAGCCAGGATCAGACTCGTGAAATGTCAGACCGAATCACAGTCGTGAACAAACTGCCCCGTTCGGTTTATGGAGTCTTGGAATCTCAATTCAGTCTCATGCAGGAATGGATGAAGCCGCTGACTGAAATGGCAGTGAAGAATCAGGGCGAACTCTCTCAGCTTGTGCCGATGGTCGAACAGTGCCTGAAAGACTATCGAAAGCTTCTGCGCAATATCGAGTCAGCCAAAGAACGATAGGGCTGTTGCTGACTTAGCCACCAACGTCGGCAGACAAGAGCAATACGTCGTCATCGTCTCCAAGTGGGAAGGATCTGTCTCGAGTTGTCGTTCTTCCGTTTACGGAAACGAGAACATCGCTGGTGAGCTGTTCCCCATCCATACATGAGTTTCGGAAATTGGGATATTGCTGCGCGAGATGATCGAGAAGTTGACCGATCGTCGCAGCTTGAAGAGTGGTCGTCGAGACTCCGGTCCGCTGCCTTGGAATTCCGAAGAATTCAACGTTGACCATAGCGACGGTCCTGATTCTCAGCGATCCAATGGATGAGCGAATCTGCGACTTCAGATTTTGATCCAGCCCATGTTGCCTGCGTCGTTTCGTCTGCTGCGATGAGTTCGACTTGATTGGAATCGGCTCCGATGGCTGTCGGTGAGTTCAAGACGATCCAGTCGCAGTTTTTCCGTCGAAGTTTTTGGAGTGCGTTTTCGCGAGGGTTTTGGGCTTCGAGTGCAAACCCGACAACCCACCGGTCGTTCTTTCTGTTTCCGAGTTCGGCCAGAACATCGTCGGTCTCGATCATTTCGATGGTGACTGGGTTTCCCGTTTTAGACAGCTTGCCAGCGACTCGAACGATCGGGCGGTAATCACAGACAGCGGCCGCGGCGATGACTCCGTCGCAATTGTCGAACTCTTCAACCGAAGCATCGCGCATTTCGCGAGTTGTTACAACAGGATGAAATTCACAACCGGGAGGAGGAGGCAGGTCGACGGGTCCGCTGACGAGAACCATCTCCCAACCGAGTTTTAGCCCGGCGCTGACAATGGCGTAACCCATTTTCCCGCTGCTGGCATTCGACAGGTAACGGACTTCATCAAGGTACTCCCGAGTGGGGCCAGCGGTCACGAGCACACGCATTAGACTTCACTTTCTCTTCGCAGCTTATAGGCAGAAGAACTGCGACGTGTATTAACTTCACTCAATTAACTTGAGGAATCCGATTCGATTTTGGCCATGAGCAATTTCATGTCTTCCCAGACAGGTTTCTTTGCTTCAGGGTTTCTCAAGAGATACGACGGGTGGTAAGTGCAGAGAACTTTTGCATTCTGATAGTCAAAGAAATTGCCACGCATTTTGCCGATACTTAGATCCTGATTAAGCAGGTTTTTCGCAGCGACAGATCCCCAACAGACAATGTACTTGGGGCGAACCAGTTCGATTTGGCCTTCCAGATATTCGCGACAATTGCTGGCTTCTTCCGGAGTGGGGTTTCGATTGCCGGGTGGTCGACATCTGAGGATATTGCAGATGTAGAGATCGGATCGCTTCCAGCCGCAGGCTTCGATAATTCGGTTGAGCAATTGGCCCGCTTTGCCGACGAACGGTTCGCCTTGTCGGTCCTCGTCGGCACCGGGAGCTTCTCCGATGAACATTATGTTCGCGTTCGGATTTCCAACTCCAAAGACGGTTTGCGTTCTCTTTTCAGCGAGTTCCTGGCAACGAGTGCAGGCCGCGACTCTGGCAGCGAGTTCGGGGAGAGACTTCGCCGGTGAAACAGGCTGGTCGGGAACGGTCTCACTCCCGACCGGTTCATTGATTGCTGGGAGTTCAGGTGTGTTGGGAACCGTGCTTTCATCGGAAGTCACCGGGTCAGGGCGAACCTCCGTTTGGACTGTTTCTTCAATCGGAGTGTGGGGCACAGTGGCCGTCGTAACGGGCGGCGGAGTCCAATGTGGCAGGTGCGTTACGCCCGCGCGAGATAAATCTCGCAGAAGTTGCAGTGCAGCGCGTTGTGTTGAATTGTCAGACACTTAAAGGCTTTCCAGAAAACGAATCAGTGCTTCGGCGTCATGAGAGTTCAACGACTCGTCAAGTTGATGACCTTGATCGACAATGACATCTCGCAGAGTTTCAGCACGGCGATCATGGAACAAACCGCGTCGGTATCCGACACCATTGAGAGAAGGCGGATTGAACTTTTGGTTCCCGTGCTCGTCGGCGATGCCGACATTGTAGATGGAATCTGAAGTAAATGTCAGTGGAGGGACGTGGCAGTTGGCGCACCCTTCACGCTGAAAAACCGCTTGTCCGTGAGAAATTTGGCGAGAATCTTCAGGTCCTTGCGAGGGACGAAATGGAGGCGGAGAGTCCAGAGTATGCAGATACGCGACAAGATCGTTCACCTCACGGGCGGAGGGAGTCTCCCCACGCATCGTCAACAACGCGGATTGCCGGACCTGATCGTGCAACGTTTTCTTGCTCCCATTCCAGCCCCAGGGGGTATTGTCACGACCTCCGAGCAGTGACAGCACACGTTTCGGTGCTCCCGAATTTCCGTCTCCGAAAGTGTCTGCAAGTCCGTAGTGAGTGTGTCCTCGAACATGACAACTGTGGCAACTGAACCACTCAAACCGCGAAAGGGACCCGTCAAAAAAGAGTCGCTCGCCACGGTCTGCCGGGGTCTCGACTCTTTTGTCCCCGATGGAAATGACTTTCGTAGCGGTGTTTTCTTCGGTTGAGATGACGGAAATCGACTCGTCGAACTGATTCAGGCAATATAGCCACTTCTCATCAGGAGAGAGGAGCAGGTCAACTGGTCCATCGCCGACTGAAATAAGAGAAAGATTGACGCCGTAGTTGTTGAGGCGAAGCACCTCGTCGTTGCCGGAGATAGCGACGAACCGCGATCCGGTGCGATCGATCGCAATTGCACCGGGATCGGCCGCCCCATGCGACGGTTCGCCCATTTCCCCGATGAGTCGAGGGGCTAGTTTTGGTGAACCGACGTCGTTCGTTTGGAGATCGAATTCCTGAATCACGTTCTCGATCACAGCCCCGTTGGCAATCTGGTCAATGGTCGTGGCTCCACTCGCGTGGTTCATTTGGTGAGTGATCATCAATCGGGACGGAGAGAGAAAACTGAGGCCGCCAATGTTGTGACCGCCCGTCTCGGCGAGGTCGACAATCGACCCGGTGGAAGATTCGATCAGAGCGAGATGTCCCCCGAAAGCATCCGCCACGACGAGGTATTTTCCATCGGGAGAAAATTGAAGTTTCCCTGCTTCGAAGGAAAGTTCGACGCAGCTTGAAACGCTCAGCGTTTGTGCATCATCGATCAGCCAGACACATCGGTCCCAGACTGAACTGACAGCGATCGTGGAGCTGTGGACAGCGACGTGCGACTCCAATCTCCGTGAAGTTAAGTCCAGGGATTCGCCTTCGAATGCATTCCCGTCTTCAATTTCAATGACCGTCAGTCTCCCCGGAGAAGAGGTCGTTAATGCGAATCTCTGCCACGTGGGTGCGGTCGAACTGGGGATTGATGCAAGCGCGGAAAGGTTTCCGGAGAATGCAAACTCCGCAATGGAATCGTGTTTGGTGAGGCTAACGATGCTCAGCGAAGATGATCGCGGGTTCGCGATCAAAATTTGCTCACCCGGAATGACCCATTCCATCTGAGTGGGGCGGCGCACGCTCGTTGGCGCCGGTGCCAGAAGTTCAGTCAACGGAAGCGGAGTGCGTATCTCGTCAGCGGAGGTCACCTGACTCAGAAGAATGAGCAGGCAGCACGCGATTGGAGTACGCAGCAGCGAATTCGAATGATGTGAAGTGCGAGACCGAGTCATGAGATCATCATAATCCATGACCGGTCTCGTCGAAATGTTCTCGGAGCCAATCCGATTTTTCGGAGTGTGGACTCTATTCCGAAACACTCTCGGCGGAAGCTGCGGGTTGCTGCCCCTTCGGTTTTGATTGGACCGACTCTTGCCGCAGTTCTTTCAGTCGCAGTCGTTGTCCGTCAGTCAATTCTGCCTCCATGGTTTTGTCGCGTTCAGTCACCAGTGCCTTCAACTGAGTTCGGAGTTCTTCCAGTTTTTCCTCATAAGAGTCGTGAATTTCCTTCAGCTTTTCTCGCTGAGTCGATGAGACTCCAATCTTCCCGTAGTGAATGGGCAGTCGGAAGGTTGTTTCTTCAGATGACGTTGAATCACTCTCTTGTGCGAGATTCACTTCTACTTGAGCGCTAAACAGAAGAACAAATCCGCACAATCCAATCGCGAGCATACTTTTCATGAACAAACGACTTTCTAGATGAGTTTCGAAACTGTTCGTGAACCGAGGAAGGGAACGAAAACGAAACGGGTCGCTGGGGGGAGAAGTGCATTCACCGAGGTCGGCGATTTCGCGGGGGCTGGTCAGCAGGTCGACGACGCTTCGTTAAGTGCGTCTGCGAAAACCTTGTTGAATGAAACGAAAAGGCTACGGAGTCAGGAAAGCAGTTGCAAGGTTTTCAATACAACTCCCGTTCGATTCGAGAAGAACCGGAAGCGATGGAGAGATGTTGCGAAGAACTTGCAACAGTATGTCGATCGAAATAGTTTATACACGCTATAGAACGCGGCAGAAATGAAGGATCAGTCAGTGGGGAAGATGAAGAGACTTGCGACGCTACTGCTGGCCGTTGTTTCGTTGTCATCGATTCAAAGTTTTGCAGACACATCTGAGGGTCCCACGGAAGGTGTTGGCTCCGAGCATCCATCTGTCGCGTCCGTGGAAGCTGTCTGGTCGGGGATGCGGTCAGAAGTCGCGACGGCGAGAATTGAATCACAGGTTTCTTCGGGCGTTCTTTGGAAACCGATTCGAATTTCGGCTCGTGAAATCGCTCTCAAAATTGACTCGATTGAGGCATCAGATCCTGAAGAGAAAATCTATCAGTTAATCGAGGTTTTCAATCCTGAAGCGTTGAAGCAGCACAAGTCGTACTCCGGACCCGGCGAATGGAAAATGACCTTCGTTGAAACTTTGCTGAACAATGGAGTGAGTGAACGAACGACAGGACTGGAGTTCGATCATGTGATGGTTGACGATTTACACCTTGTCAAATCGTTTCCAGTTAAGAATCCTCCGACGGTCGAAACGGTTAAAGCCTACGTCCGGTCACAGCCGCGGTGGGGCTTCCATCGTCTTGTGTCTTATCTGCCGACGAGTGAACTGACGAATTTTCGGCCGATTGAAGTCAAATCATCCAATACTGAGGGAAATATCTCTGAGGAATACATCGTTCGCAATGAGTCCGGATCGACCGTCACCATCGATGGCGAGCACCTTCTTCCTCTTGAAATCATCACGCGAAACTCTGCGGATGCGACGCCTAACAAAGTCCGGTTCTTCCGGGAGTACACGCTTTTCCCTGGTGATGTGCTCATGCCGCTTGAGCATTATGAATTTTCGCTGGATTCCAGTGGAGAACTGAAAAGCTGGTCGGTCAAGCTGATTCGCTCCGCTGTTTTTAATGTTGAGCTGAACGAGTCCGAATTTAAGATGCCTGCTTCTTCAGGAGCGATTGCGATTGATCTTCGAAACCCGGAATACAATCGGGGAAGTACCCTTCAGCAGAGCTTTTCCGATGTGAAAGAGTACTTTCATGCCCAGGCGGAGTACATCATGAACATGCAACCGGAGCAACCGCTGGAGTCTTCGATCAGAGAGATGAATTTCAGTTGGCGTTCGTTGTTGTTGATCCTGAACGGGATTGTTCTAATGGTGATCGGATTTGTCTTGTGGCGGAGACAAGTTTGACTTGCGATGGTCGGCCAAAAGCAGTTGTGCGGGAGTGTCGGCAGGCAGGCTTTTTAAATCTGAAGTCTGCAGCTTAGACACGCGTGAACAGACGAGAGCAAACTCTCTGGAAAGTCGGTAATGAAAGTTCGTTCGATCTTGGGATTCGTGTTGGTTGTGTTCGGCATAGGGTTCGTTGCGAGCGGAGTCTCGATGCAACTCCAAGCCATTGACTGCCAGACCACCGCAATTCAAACCGGATTGAGATGCGACCGCTCGAAACCGATTCACCAACTCGACAACCCATCTGTAAATACGAGTTGTGAAGCTGATGGCCCCGATGAGTGCGTCGCTGGCGAAGGTTCTCAGTGTGAGTCACTCGAAGGCTATGAAGTTGCTAAGAGTGGAGAGTGTATTGTGGATATCTATTATCCCTACGCTCAATGCAGAGACAATTTCGGACCGACCTGGGTTCCGCTCCGTTATGTCTACGCGAAATGCGAGAAGTACGAAGGGACTTGTAGCTGTGTGACCTATTACGGAAGCCAGCATCCGTCGCAATACAGCGAAGTGTGTGACTGTCTATAGACGACAGCCTAATCCCTTGCGATATCTGATTTCATCAAGCAGTTAGCTCAACAGATCTTTGACGACTCGACCGTGGACGTCTGTCAGTCGGTAATCGCGCCCTTGGTGCCGGAATGTAAAGTTCTCGTGCTCGATTCCAAGCGTATGTAAGAGCGTAGCATGGAAGTCGTGGACGGAGACCGGGTTTTCTGTGACGTTGTAGCAGAAGTCGTCTGTTGCACCGTAGCTGAGCCCCGAGCGAAATCCGCCGCCCGCGACCCACATGGTGAAGCATCGAGGATGGTGATCACGTCCATAGTTTGTGGGTGAAAGTGCTTCCTGGCAATAGATTGTTCGTCCAAACTCTCCTCCCCAGATGACGATTGTGTCGTCGAGGAGTCCACGTTGTTTGAGGTCGAGAACGAGTGCAGCTGATGCCTGATCAGTATCCTTGCACTGTCCAGGAAGCTGTTTTGGCAGATTGACATGCTGGTCCCAACCCCGGTGGAACAGCTGAACGTATCGCACTCCTCGCTCGACCATTCGACGGGCGAGCAGGCAATTTGCTGCGAACGTTCCAGGTTGTTTGGCTTCCTCTCCATAAAGATCGAACGTTGACTGCGGTTCGTTTTCGATGTCCGTGAGTTCCGGGACTGATGACTGCATTCGGAACGCCATCTCGTATTGCGAGATTCGCGTTTCGATTTCCGGATCGTAAGTTTCTTCCAGCTTTAGTTCGTTCATCTCTCGCAGGGCGTTTAACCAGGAGTGTCGGGATTCACGATCCAGACCGGCTGGGTTGGAGAGATAGTGGACTGCTTCCTGTGTGTTCCCAAACCGGACACCCTGGTGTTCGGATGGAATAAACCCACTTCCCCAAAGACGCTGATAGAGAGGTTGTCCGTTGGGGCGTCCGCTGCCTTTTGAGGACAAGACCACAAAGGTTGGCAGGTTCTCAGCTTCGTTGCCAAGGCCATATGAAAGCCATGATCCAATACTGGGGCGTCCAGGCAGTTGGCTGCCTGTCATCAGGAACGTGATCGCCGGGTCATGATTAATAGCGTCTGTATGCATCGACTTAATAAAGCAGAGATCGTCAGCGATCTGAGCGGTGTGGGGAAGTAGGTCGCTGACATCGGCTCCGCACTCACCATGTTTTCGGAATTTGTAAATGGTTGGTGCGATGCAGAGTCGGTTTTGATTGGCTGTCATTCCAGTCAAACGCTGGCCCATTCGAACCGATGAAGGAAGTTCTTCCCCTCTTCTGTCATTGAGGTCAGGTTTCGGGTCGAAGAGATCCATCTGCGACGGAGCGCCAGATTGAAACAGATAGATAACTCGTTTGGCGGTGCTCGGCAGATGCGGGCCTTTGACTGCGTGCGCAGAGTCTGCCTGCAGGAGGCTACCGAGCGCAGCTGCACCCAAGCCGGTAGCACTTTTCCGGAAGAAGGAACGGCGTGATTGTTTTAGGACTTCAGTTGCGATTTCATTCAAGGCTCTACTCCCGGTTGATGGCTTCGTCAACGTTGAAAATCAGGCTTACAACAACGGTTCGGGCAGCCAGTTCAACGGGATTCACTTCTGAATCGATCGGACTTTCTCCAACGGTCAAAAGATTTCGAGCGAGTTCAGGATTGGAGTTGTACTGATGGCGATGATGGAGCAGTTGTGCTTTGAGAATCTCGAGTTCGTCACATGTCGGCGGACGAATCAGCACCTGCTCCGCCACTTGAGTCAGCCAGCGGTCATCGTCTGAGAGTGAGGGACAGGTGAGCATTGTCTTGTGAGCCAGAACACGTGCTGCTTCGACGTAAGTCGGGTCATTCATCAGCACGAGAGCTTGAAGCGGCGTGTTCGTAGTTGGTCGATTCACCTGACAGATCTCTCTACTCTGAAAGTCCAGCGAGTTCATGTTCGGTGGTTGAACCGTTCGGCGAAGGAATGTGTAAAGGCTGCGACGATAGAGGTCTTCGCCGTGTGACTGATTGTATTCCGGAAAGAATGCAACCATTTCTTCCCACACACCGTCAGGCTGGTACGGTTTTACGGAGGGGCCACCGACTTTCAGATTAATAAGCCCAGAGGCGACGAGAGCTTGATCTCGGATTTCCTCCGGGCGCATGCGAACCCTGGGTCCGCGAGACAGCAGTTGGTTTTCCGGGTCGTCGCGATATTGTTCTTTGGACGCTGACGAGTCTTGTCGATATGTGCTGCTGGTGACAATCAGTCGGTGGAGTGCTTTGACATCCCAGCCCGAAGTGATGAAGTGAACGGCCAGCCAGTCAAGGAGTTCAGGATGTGACGGTGGAGTACCACGTGTCCCAAAGTCCTCGGGAGTTGAAACAAGTCCGCGACCGAAATGAGACTTCCAGAAGCGATTGACAGCGACGCGAGACGTCAGCGGATGCTGTGGATCAAGCAGCCACTTCGCCAGGCTGAGTCGATTGGCAGGGGCATCTTCGGAAAGAGGCAAAATGGCTGAGGGAACGCCATGTTCGACCTTCTTGACTGGAGAGTCATATAAGCCTCGGTCGAGGACGAAGGTCTCTCTCGGTTCTTTCCGGTCCTTCATAATCATGACTGTCAACGACTCGGAAAGGACCTCATCTCGTTCGGCCTTCAGGTCGATCAACTTTTGATATTCACCCTGAGCAGCGTCGCCGAGTTCAATTAACTCTCGGTCAATGCGCTCAATGATCGGCTGTGTTTCAGGATCATAATAGAAGAGCGGTTGCGAGTTGCCGTAACCGCGTCCAAACTCGTCGACGCTGTTGAAGTAGGCGAGGAAAGAGTAAAACTCTTCCTGGCTGATGGGGTCGAACTTGTGATCATGGCACCGGGCGCAACCCATCGTCAGGCCCATCCATGTGAGTGAAGTCGATTCGACGCGGTCGACGACATACTCCATTCGAAACTCTTCAGGAATGATTCCGTCTTCGTCGTTGATTCGATGGTTCCGATTAAATCCAGTCGCGATAAGTTGTTCGTCGGTGGGATTGGGGAGTAAGTCTCCTGCCAGTTGGTGCAGCGTGAACTCGTCGAACGGAAGATTGTTGTTGTAGGCCTGAATCACCCAGTCCCGCCATGGCCACATCGTTCTTGGAATGTCGCCCTGATAACCGCCGGAGTCCGCGTAACGAGCCAGGTCGAGCCACATACTCGCTTGTTGTTCCCCGTATTGCGGCGAAGCGAGCAGCGTGTCAACCAGTTGCTCGTAGGCGTCTGGTCGAGTGTCGGCCAAGAATCGGTCCACCTGCTTCTGTGTCGGGGGGAGCCCAGTAAGGTCGAGGGTGACTCGTCTGATCAGCGTTCGGCAGTCTGCCTCGTCTTGCGGTTTGAGTCCGTTCTCTCTCAGTTCCTGCAACACGAAACGGTCGATTTCGTTGCGGCTCCATCCGGAATCGTCCATCGGAACGGCCGGTTCTGTCGGAGGAATGAACGACCAGTGTTGTTCGAACTCTGCACCGTCCTCAATCCATTGCGCCAGCATGGCCCGTTCCTCGTTACTGAGTTGTCGAGGTGAATCAGGTGGCGGCATGCGGAGAAATTCATCCTCCGAAAGGATGCGGCGGATAACTTCGCTGTTGTTCGGGGCCCCGGGAACGATCGCTGCATATCCACCACGATCAAGAAGGACATCTTCGAGCAGGTCGAGTCTTAAATCGGCCTGCCGAGACTTTTCATCCTGTCCATGACAGTTAAGGCAAGCATCCGCGAGGAGAGGACGGATGTCGCGATTATATTCGACCGACTTAACCGGCTGCTCTGCGAACAGTGGGCCCGATACCACTCCGGAAGCAATGAAGAACCACACAAATCGATAGGAGAACATCGCAATTCTTCTGGGAACACCCATGGTTTGAGTTCTCTATTAAATCTTTGCGTCTGATTCGGCAGCCCTTTATGAGGTCAGGAAACACAAACCGAATAGAGAAGGTTTCCCGATTTATCAGGTCGTACCGACGACTTCGAATCAAAGCTGAAATCAGTCCGATTCGTCTGCGAAATCAGATTGTGACGGCCCGTCCATGGAGTTAGGTTCGAAAAGTGTTCAACGCTTTCATTTCGACGAAAGCCCGTTGCGGACCACGTTGTATATCTCCGGAAATCCGGGCAGTCGGAAAGTCTGCCCGGGATGCCATTTCAGGGCGCAGTTGACTTGGCAAGCGTGAGTTGACTTACGGATCGTCAGCTCCAGTGTTGGACCTCACCGAAGGAGTCGTTCGCTGTCGATTCTGCTCTCTCGTTCCGTTGAAATAATTGTGATTGATGAAGGCTGTACTTCAAAAACCCGTTGCCTATTGCCAAATGGCAATTGCTATTCTTCTGTTCGGTACCTCACTGCCTGTCAGTCAGGTCCTTACAAAGGAAATTGGAGTTTTCGAGGGGACAGCGATTCGTCTGACGGTTGCATCGGTTCTATTCCTTCCAATTCTCTGGAAGTACCGAAACGAAATCGCCAAGATCACTTCGATTGATGCAATCCTCGTCATCCTGATTGGCGCTTCTTTGATCGCAGTTTCGGGGCTGATGTTGGGGAGCACTCGGTTCGCTCCGTGTTCGGTCATTTGCACGGTCACTTGTCTGACTCCTGTGGTGACTGGTTTGGGAGCGATATTGTTTGTTCGCGATCGTCCTCATCCCGGGCAATTGGGATGGATCCTGTTCGCAGCCTGCTGTGCGCTGCTGATTCGGTCCACTTGTGCACAATCGGACTCGCAGAACTGTGAGTCGATGATGCTTGTCTTTGGAGTGGCTTTGAGTTCTGTCGCTGTTATTTGTGAAGCGTCCGGAATTCTGATGGCGAAAGTCGTCACTCGAAGGCTCAATCCGCTACCTCTCGCTGCCCTCTCGACGCTGGCGTCGGTCATCTTGATCCTCCCCGCCACACTCATCGGGTCGGGATATGTCGACCTCGCTGGGCTCACGACGAATGCCTGGCTTGCGGTTTTCTGGTGGGGGGCAGGGGGAATCTGGGCTGGCACCTGGTTGTGGTACTCCGGAATTCAGCAAACTTCCGCGACCACCGCAGCTGTGTTTCTGAGCACGCTCCCGTTCGTCACCATCGCAATGTCGTGGATTCTGAACTAGCGAAGTCTCTCGGTGACTTCACTTTCGAATCAGTGCACTCTTGCAATGCACTCCCTACTCGCTGGGTTGCCTTTCATCAAACCAGTGCAAGAATCCTCTTGCGGCGCCTCACTGCTTGGCACTGGAATGAGTGAAAAGAAAATTGCTACAATTTCCTCGCGTCGAAACCACGAGCAGCGAGTTCCGGATCAGGAACGTTGCTCGTCGATCATTATTGATCTTCCGTGACTCGGTGAAATTCCGAAACTCCTGTTTCGAACAACGTTGCTGGTCTGCAATTGAGGATCGATTGAGTGTCTGTTGATATGAGGGTAAGCACTGGGATCGAAGCACTCGACGCAATCTTGCACGGAGGGCTTTCTGCCGAACGCTTATATTTGGTGGAAGGTGAACCCGGGACTGGAAAGACCACGCTTGGGCTTCAGTTCCTTTTTGCTGGTCGAGATCGCGGCGAGAAGGGAGTGTACGTCACTCTAGCCGAGACTGCTGACGAGCTGCAGGAAATCGCCAAGTCGCATGGATGGTCTCTGGATGGGATTCACATACATGAGTTGCTAGACCCCCTCGATGACATTGGCCGCGCTCAATACACGATGTTTGAGCCCTCAGAAGTGGAGTTCGGCAGCACAATTTCCGGAGTCCAGAAGTTAGTTGAATCCTTCAATCCCGACCGTGTCGTCTTCGACTCTCTTTCCGAAATGCGATTGCTGTCCCAGGGAGCCTTGCGATACCGCCGACAGATTCTGGCTCTGAAGCGTTTCTTTGTCGGGCGGGGATGCACCACCATCTTGCTGGATGATCGGGGAACGGGAGCGGATGACCAGCAACTTCAAAGTCTGGCACACGGAGTGATTCGGCTCGAGCAGCGCCTCACGGACTATGGGAATGAACGGCGTTACCTGCGCATCATCAAACATCGTGGATCCGACTTCATTGGCGGCGCTCATGATATCAGTCTCGGTCGCGGCGGCATCGAAATCTTTCCGCGAACTGCTGCTGACACAGAACCCGAACCAGTGAAGGGGGAACTGCTGGGAAGTGGTTTAGGTTCGCTTGATGACCTGTTGGGAGGGGGGATTCTCAGAGGCACTAGCACACTGCTGATCGGTCCGGCAGGGGTTGGGAAGTCCTCAATGGGGATTCAGTTTGCCGTGGAGGCAGCGAGTCGCGGAGAACGTGCGGTTCTGTTTGAATTTGAAGAGAGTGAAAAGGTCCTCCTCAAACGTTCTGACGGTCTCGGGTTTCCTCTTCGGGAATACATGGAGCAAGGGTTGATTTCAGTCTGTCATCTGCGCGCCGGAGAAATTACGCCGAATGAGTTTGCCCTCAAAATTCGAAATGCTGTTAACGTGGATGGGGAAGGGAGGAGCGCCTCGGTTGTCTTAATCGACAGCTTGAATGGGTATGTCAGTTCCATGCCACACGAGCGGTATCTGACTGTTCAACTTCACGATATTCTGACTTATCTCGGGAACCATGGGGTGTCGACGTTTCTGGTTGTTGCTCAGCACGGGATGCTTGGCAACACAATGGGAACGCCAGTCGATACGAGCTACCTTGCAGATACAGTGATTCTGTTCCGTTACTTTGAAGCTGGTGGAAAGATTCGACGTGCACTGTCTGTTGTGAAGAATCGGACTGAAAATCACGAACGTTCGATTCGCGAATATGATCTGACGAGCGAAGGATTGCACATCGGAGAACCACTCGTGAACTTCCGCGGCGTCCTTGCTGGAACCCCTGAGTTCGTTGGCGATAACGCAGCTTTATTTACAAGAAATGAGTCGAAAGCGGAATGAGTGGACTTCCCCCGATTGATGACGCTCTCCAGCGAGATGACACTCTCCAAAGAGTCGCGATTTACGCTCCGACTCCCGACGACGCAGAAATCTGTAAGCAGATCCTGGACGACGTCCAAATCGAGGTCGATCTTTGTTTCAACATGGAGGAATTCTGCGCACTGATCGAAGATGGGGTCGGCGTCGGGCTGGTCGGGGAAGGCCATCTGAATGACATCAACATGGCTCTCTTGCACAGTGTGCTTAGACGTCAGCCAGAGTGGTCAGACTTTCCGGTCCTTGTCTTGCTGGGGCGCGAAGAACTGTCGTCGCAACGCGTTGAACGGCTTCTTTCGCTCGGGAATGTGACGCTTGTTCCGTGCCCACTTCGAGTCGCTGTCTTTGTCAGCAAGCTGAGAGCGCGGCTGCGCGATAGACGGCGGCAGCGAGCTGTACGTGATCTCCTGATCGAAAGACGTCGGGCTGCAGAAGCTTCGGCCATTGATGCCCGTCGACTCCGGATGGCGCTACAAGTTGGGCATATGGGCGTCTGGGAATGGAGTCGAAAAGAACTCTACTGGTCTCCACGGTTTTACGAATTGTTCGGATTCCCAAAATCTGTGGTTCCTGATCCGGAGCTTTGCTTTGAGCGTGTCCATGACGATGACCGCGAGCAACTGATCGCTCACTGGAATGAGTCTCTCGAGACCGGAGTCGACCTGCGAATGGAGTTCCGGATTCATCATCCCGTCCTCGGCATGCGATGGATGTCAGCGGTAGGCGAAGCAGTTGCCGGGAGGTCTGGCAAGACACTCAGACACGTTGGAATCATCTGGGATGTCACTCAGCGGCACGAATCAGAACTCGCGTTACGCGATGCAAGACAGCAAGCAGAAGCAGCGAACCGGGCGAAGAGCGAGTTTCTCGCCAATATGAGTCACGAGATTCGCACACCGATGACAGCGATTCTAGGTTACATCGATCTGATCTCGGAGAAAGTCGACGATCTCGATATCCAGGATCACATCACGACCATCCGCAATAACGGTCGATTTTTGATGGAGATCATTAACGACATTCTGGACCTCTCGAAAATCGAGGCTGGGAAGTTTGACCTTAGCGTGGAAAGATTCTCACCAAGCCGCCTTCTTGAAGATGTGCGGAGCATGATGAACATCCGCGCAACGGAGAATCGTATCGACCTTGAAATTAATTATGACGGGCTCATCCCGGAATACATTCTGACAGATCAGAAACGGCTCAAGCAGATACTCATTAATCTCGTCGGGAATGCTATTAAGTTCACGGATCGTGGGTCAGTCACTCTTTCGATTCTATACGAGCAACAAAACAACCGGATTGAGTTTCGAGTGGAGGATACGGGAATCGGGATGACGAAACGTCAGATTGACCGGCTCTTTCGACCATTCACTCAAGCGGACTCCTCAGTGTCTCGCAATTTCGGCGGAACGGGGCTGGGGCTGGCAATCTCCCAACGGCTCGCAAACATCATGGGAGGAGAGATCACGGTCGAAAGTGAACCCGGCGAAGGCAGTTGTTTCACCGTCTCGATTGAGCCCGGAGAAATCAACGGCGTCCGGCTGGTTCCGCATCAGCCGATCGACGACTCTCCGTCGACCTCGCAACCCCCAGAAGTCGGGCAGCTCGATTGTAGTGTGTTGTTGGTCGATGACCGCCGCGATATTCGATTCCTCGCCTCGCGGATTCTTTCCAAAGCCGGAGCGACAATCACGGAAGCTGAAGACGGGCAAGAAGCCGTCGACACAGTTCAGGAGATGATTCGCAACGACAGAATTGTGGATCTCATTCTTCTCGATATGCAAATGCCGCGCTTGGACGGGTACCGAACGGCTGAGCAACTCCGCAGGCTCGGCTACCGTGGGCCAATCATTGCCCTGACAGCTGACGCGATGCACGGAGATATGGATCGCTGTATCGACTGTGGATGCAATGACTATCTGAGTAAGCCAATCGACAGTGCGCAGCTTCTCCAAAAGGTCAAACGCTATCTCGCGATGGGATCGCAAGCTTAGCTCGATTCTTTCGGGAGCGTTGCTGAGGCTCTTTATCAGTGCTGAAGCGAACCGTGAAACTGGCGCCGGTAGTCGCTCGGAGTCATTCTCGTTGCTTGCCGGAAGAACCGAGCGAAATATGGTGCGCTCGCGAAGCCTGAACGTTCCGCGACTTCCTCGACGGAAAGCACAGAAGTTGCGAGGAGTTCCTTTGCTCGCTCGAGATGCACTCGCCGGATCTCCTCGCCGATTCCACGTTCGAGCAAGCTGCGAAATCTCATTTCGAGTGAACGTCGCGACACCGGGACTTGACGCAGTAATTCACCGACGGAAATCGGACGATGCGCGTTTCGGCGAATGAAGAGCAGTGCCTCCGTCACGTCCGGGTCTGCACCTGCGAGAATGTCGGTCGACTGACGTGCGACCACTCCGACTGGAGGAATCAGATGAGGCTGTTCGGGTCTCTTTTCTCCTTTGAGAAGACGGTCCAGCAAAGCTGCTGCCTGGTAGCCAATTTGTTCGACGGGAACGTGAATACTACTCAGTGACGGGAGGGCGAGTTCGCAAAGGAGATCGTCATTATCGACCCCAATGACAGCGACGTCTTCGGGGACTCGCAACTCCGTGAGTCGACAGGCTCCGATGACGTGGACAGCCCAGACATCGTGGCAGGCAAAGACTCCGACCGGCTTCTTTAAATTTCGCAACCATTGCTGCAACTCACTATTCACCGTCAGCATGCGGCCTCGATGACGATAAGCGTACCGGGACCGGTCGTAATAACATTCCGGAGTCAATCCAACTTCGGTGAGTGCTTCGCGAAAGCCGTTCTCTCTTTCGTAAGAGTAGGGGTGATGTGGATGACCGACGAACGCAAACTGACGAAAACCTCTGTCCCAGAGATGTTGGAAGGCCAGTCGGCCCACTTGATTGTGGTCAACGCTCACACAGGGGAAGTTGAGATTTGGGACGACGGAGGTCACGTTGACAACCGGTTGTGGCAGTGTCTGGAGAGTCTTCGCTAATTCAACCGAAGTGATGTCAGAGATCAATCCGACTCCCTGCAGGGATGCCATGCTCCGTGGAGTGAAGCCATCTGACCCGTGCAGAACGAGCGTCCAATCAGGCCGATTGGCAGCATACTGCCGGACTCCGCGTAAAACCCCTCTGGGGTAGGACAAGTTGTAGTCGAAGACCAGTGCAATCATGTGCTGTTGAGGCATTCACCACGCTCCCTTTCGTTTGCGCAATTGTGCACGACTTCTGCGCAGAAACGCATTGTGGATTTTAATATATCGGGTAGCTTTGATGTGTGAAAGAGGCTCTTCAATAAAGATTTCAAGAGATCGGGAGAGGGGCGGAATTATTGTTCACGTTTCGCGACGTGGCCCAAGCTGAATCGTTCTCGAGGAGCGACTTTCACATTGCTTATATCTCAGTTCTTGCATTTTACAATCGGTATTCTTTAGCAGCAGGAAACAGCGATGAGATTATCCAGAGCCCGTGCGCATCGGGGATTCACGCTTATTGAGTTATTGGTCGTGATCGCGATTATTGCGATCTTGATCGCACTTCTTCTACCTGCAGTTCAACAAGCGCGGGAGGCTGCGCGAAGAACGCAGTGCAAGAACAATCTCAAGCAGTTAGGACTGGCACTTCACAACTACCACGATACTTACAATACGTTCCCGCCTGGAAATATGTTCAACTTACAGGACCCCACGAACTGGCCTCGAGATACGAATCCAAACAACCAGATTATGGGGAGCTTCAGTTGGTCCGCATATATTCTTCCGTATCTGGACGCTTCGCCACTCTACAATCTGATCGATTTCAGCCTCCCGGCGTACGTTGAGGAGATTGAGGACTACAACAGCACAGCGATTCCTCAGGCAGTCTCACTTCGCGGGCAACTTGGTAACGTTGCGAACAAGGAAGCAGCCGAGAAGACTCCCTCTGCGTTCCATTGTCCATCGAATCACAGCACAAACTTCCCAATTACCCGCTTCAAGGATTACTCCATGAACGGAGGGACCGCGAGTGGTTGCTGTACCGAGAGGAATCGCAACAGCTCTGACGGAATTGGCTTCATTAACAGCAAGGTCGGAATTCGAGACATTACCGATGGTGCGTCCAATACATTCATGCTCCTGGAAAAGCCTCACTGGGCTCCTCAGTCATGGTGTAACAAAGAGTATGGGTGCAACCCGTTTTTCTTTGTGCATCACCAATCGCAAGGTTATGTCTGTCCACAGGTTCCAGGAAATCCTCCACGGCCGACTCCGCCGAACGACGCGTTTATCTTTAATACACGTGGAGCGTACAGCGAACATGAAGGGGGAGTTCAAGTCGCCATGGCCGATGGGTCTGTCAGGTTCGTTTCCGAGAATATTGACTTTCAGTCCTACAAAGCGACTTTTAGTCGTGCGGGCGGAGAAATCGAAACAGTCATCAAGGACTAGATTCCCTTCAGGATTGCTGCCTCGGTGATGTGTTGGGGAGGGGAGGTTTAACCCTTTCCCATGTTAGTTGTTTCACCGGTGTTTACGAAATCTGATCAAATACGTTCGCCAGTGATCGTTGGTTGCTGGCGAACTTGTCTGCAAAACGGGAGTTGAGAGAGAATTATGGTGCGAAGAATTCAGAGACGAAGAGTCCTGTGGGGAGGCACGCTGGCAGTTTGTTTTCTGGCCATCGGCTGCGGTGGGCGAGGAGATCGTCCGGAGATGGCCAATGTGAGCGGTAAACTCACTCTCGATGGTAAACCGTTGCCGGGATACATCGTGACATTTCAACCGACATCGGGACGTCCGAGCGTGAGCAACATGCCCACCAATGCTGAAGGTCAGTACGAGTTGTGGTACACTTTCAAAGACAAGGGTGCGAAGGTGGATAAACACAAGGTGACGTTGGCTTATTCCCCGATCAGTGACGAAGAAGCAATGGCAGCCCAGTCGGGAAACGTGTCAGGGAGTGCTAAAGCTGTCGCTGAGAAATATGGAACAGTCACGGTGACGCCACTCGAATTCGATGTGACGGAAAACACGACCGAAGCAAATATCGACATTTCGCTCAACTAATCTGTTTCCAAGGTGCTCGGGACTCGCCTGGCCTGTCAGAAACAGGTTGAGGCGAGTGCTTGAGTTCTGCTCGTTTTCAATTCAGGCATTGGAGATTGTTGCCTGTCTTCGCTCACCGGAGATTCCGGAGCGGTGGTGGCGAGATTTGCTAACACTTTTACTAACACTCTCAATCCAGCGCGTCACTCCAATTCGAAGCAGCAGCTGGCCTCGCAAGAAACATGCGGTGAGAGAAATACCCCCGGCGGGATTCGAACCCACGACCTTTGGTTTAGGAAACCAACGCTCTATCCTGCTGAGCTACGAGGGCATGCACTCAGGTGTGTTGAGATGCAAGTTGAAAGTGTGTTGAAATATCTTTGCCTGTTTTTATGCTTTGGCAAGTCAACAAATTGTGTTGACACAGGAAAGCCCCGGCAGTTCACTTTTGACGATCAACTGACGAGGCGATTGTTCAACCCTTTCGACAAGCTTTCACAATACCCAAACAAGCTAGCAAATCCACACGCGAAAGGAAAACATCGGAACCCGCAAGAAGCTCAACCTGAAGGTTGCAGAACTCCCCAAGCCGCCAAACAAGATCCCAGTGACGCGGCATCCGGCGGGCAACTGGGTCAAGCATATTAACGGCAAGCGTCGGAGCTTCGGGCGATGGGCTGAAGTCGTTGACGGCCAACTGACGCTGTTCAAAGACCCGGATGACGCGAGCAACGCGGGCTTGTGGAAGAATGCATTACGAAACCTTCATCAAGTCGCACCGGGGTTGCTCAATCAGCAAGACCGGAAAGTGACGGGCATCAGCACGGAATCAGAGAAAGATCCGTGTGAAGAAATTGAGTATGAAAAAGGGCCGGATATCTCGATTCGGGCCGCGTGTAATCTGTTCTTGTCATCCAAGATCGATCGACACGATGCCGACCAATTGTTAAAGGCAATGGTCGATGACCATCAACGACCATGCGAGATCATCATCAAGTTGTTGACCCGTCAATGTGGACGCGAAAAGCTGATCAAGGTTGACGATGCTGGCCTGAAGGCATTGGGGGACCACATCCGCGAAACACACACCAGCTATTCAAGGTAAAAAAATGTGCTGACGTGGTGCGATTTTTCTTCAAGTTCTGCAACGAGGATGGATTGGTTTTTGCTCCGCTTGAAGTTGATGGCGAGATTGTCAGGCAGTTCATCACTTTTAATTACGTCAAGCCGATGGCAATGACCAAGGACCGGGGCCGCGTCGCGAAACTTGGCAAAGTTCGTTCGCGAGAAGAACGGGACGAACAATTCAGCCGGGAGAAGTGCGCGAAGAATCAGAAGCTGTTCTACCCTTCTGAAGTCAAACAGCTTCTCGACAACTGCCATACACCACAGATACGGGCAATGATCTTGTTGGGGCTGAATGCAGGCTTCTTGCCAATCGACTGTGCCCGGTTCCCATTGATGGCGTTAGGCGCTGAAGAAAGTGGCTGGACGGAATCCACTGGCATCGACGATGCCGAACAGGTGGTCAAGTACGGTCTGGATTCCGGCTTGATCACATTCGACCGATTCAAGAAACAGAACTTGAGAATGGTTCAGTTATGGCCGGAAACTCAAGAGGCACTTCGGCAAGTCATGGCTGAGCGGTTCGAACGGCTGTCACATTTGGTTTACAAGTGGCAAGAATGGGACGAAGCCAGTGACGAGGAACGCCAAGCCAAGAACGTGAAGCCGCACGGATCGTATTGGCATCCGATTGACCCGGTGTTCCTAACTGAGAAGCTGTCCAACTCTTGGGCTGGCACAACTGAAAAGTGCTCAGCAGTCAGCCATGAGTTCAGCAAGATTAAAGAGCGTTGCAAGTTCAACGGCTCAAAGTCTCGGATCGGCATTTCAGCGATGCGTCAAACTCATCGCACAGCGACCGACAACGCACACGACTGGATACAGCAGGCCACATCATGGGGCACACGGTTCAGAACATCGACGCTCAGCACTACATCAAGAGCAAGGGCATTGCCCGCATTCAGTACGTTTGCGAAATCGTCCGACAACGCATCATGCTGGCAAGTCCCGTTGATGCTGGTGAATGGTCGTATTCGGATTTCGTCAAAGGCATCGAACCGCCTGACCTGACCAAATGACTTTCATCATCATCCCATTCTTTAACAGGCCCGGTCTTCGTCGATCGGGATTTTTTGGTATGATGGCCTTCCCGGTTGAGATGAGGAAAGGCTGAGAGTCATGGAAAGGAATGGTCAACCAACAAAGCGGAACACTGATGTCGTCACCAGAACGCTTTTTTTTTGCAGTGGCATAGGGGTTTCAAATCGCATGGCACAACTTGCCGTGCGAATTGCGACGCAACCAATGCCGCTTGGAACTGAACGGAACCCGCTGGAATATCTCAACATCAAACCGCACAAGGGGCTTGAACTCTTCAAACGTGGTCGGGTGGTTGTGATTGATTCGGAACGCTCAGAACGCGAATTGAAGCAACTGCACCGAACGGCTCAAGATCGTGAAGGGACCAACCCCGGTTGCAACCTTTGGGCATTCGCCTTGCCTGAACAGATGCCTGACCCGTCACTTGCTTCGGTGCTTGACGTTCGCTTGGACAAGTTCATCAGCAAGCAACGCGATGATCTTGAAGGCGTGGATTTCTTCATCATCGATTCACTTCGACACAACCTGCACAGCGTGCTTTGGAACTTGGATGATGTTTTTGACACTCTTGAAGAAGTCGCACCGAGGGCCGGTGTGCTGATGGTTGGCGAACCCAACTCTGCCAGCGAGTTCGATCAAGTCATCAGGTTGGGACAGTTAGGCGAAGCATCACAGATCATTCTGGATGTTAAAAACTTCACGACCGACACGACCGCAAGAATTAGGGGGCAGTGCGTCAACACTTGCTGGTCAAAATTCCAGATGATTCCGGATGGCTTGGCGGGTTCGCGACACATCCACCAGTTCGGGCCGTTGCGTTGACCGAGTCTTTCACTCAGCAAACAGATTGGAGTTCATCCAATGATGATCGACAAAAACGGAGTTCTCATGTACGACTCCAAAACTCGTTCAAAGCCGAATGACCCTGCCTATGATCACCCCAAGATTCCAATAAAGGGCTTGAATCATGGCGGGAAATTCGGCGAGGATGGGTTGGAAACGAAGTTGCTAAAGCTTCAATGGTGTCATGTCATTTCGATGAAACTTATTCGCGATTTCTGGAATAAGATGCAGGAAAATGGGTATTGGGACTGCATGGCTGTTTATGGATCGATGGTTGATGTTACTCAATCTCAAATGGTCAAGCTCACGGCAAAAATGCAGGGTGGAACATATGCGAGCCAGTCAAATCTCGCCGAGAAGATCTTATGGGCCAAGTGGAACTTGGTTAGTGGACCACTCCACCGTTCTGACGAACCAACTGGTGAGTTGGACGATCTCAGGTCTCGGTATGGAAGTGTTGACGATCGGCGTCGAATTCTGAAACTGTTAAATTACGGAAGGCAGATGGAGAAGTGGTTGGCAGGAATGCCTTCTAGAAAAGCCATCGTGCGAGAGTTGATCGACCAAATGAAATGCGACTTGAACAGAAGGCCAGTTATCAAGTTTGATAGCGAAATCTGGCGTGTAGGAAGCACTTCACCACAGTATGACGTAACAAGTGACGCAAAAAGGACTCTTGTTAACCCACTCTGGCATCTTCGGGGCCGGATCGGAAAATCCGATTGAAGCCTTCGGTTGGACGAATACGAACTGGAATTTGTCAACACACTTTGTCTTTTAGGGCATAGCATGATTGACCGAGAATCGGCTGAAACCCAAGGTTTCTGACGCTCGCAAGTTGGCTCAACACATCTTGTTGATTGTTCAAACCAATTCTCAAAGGGCAAATCATCAAGACTTCGTCCCATTCTCGTAAGTTGAGCCATTCAGGCTCCAACCAAGAATGTTGCATAGTTCGCTCAACACTGGCTTGATTGTATCTGGATGGTGTTTCGAAACGGCAAGGGTGCATCCGGGGGTTCGATGACCGAACTTATACCACTGGACTGTGTGGACGGTTGCGACTCCCCTGCAACGTGTAATGAAGTCAAGTGAAGTGCCCGCTTCGGTAGCTCTCTTCTCTTTCCTGTCATACTTGGATGTACGTGGCATCCAACACAAAAATTGTATCTGGTATTTGTTCAGATGTTCGATCGCTGCAACCGTTTGTTCTGTCTCAATTGACGGTGGGTCGATCAGCACAGCGGTAACATTGGTGTCAAGTTCCATGCAGAGTGAGTAGCCATCAGTGTTTCGTACGGAAACATTGCTAGAGCCTGCAAATGATTCAATCAATGCTTTTGTCACTTCTTCATTTGTGTCACACAACCAGAGTTGTGCGTTCGTGCCTGCATTGCGAATCAATTCTTGACTGATTCCACATGATCCGAAGTAACGACTGCCTGCGGCCAAGTCTTTGGCAATGAATTTTCCTGCATAAGATTCAAGAACTGATGACAATGGTGAGTGCTCATGAATCAATTCAGCTAGTTTGCCAATTCCATTTTTCCATTCGCCAGTTTGGGGTAGTTCGTACTCCCGTCGGCCAGCATGGATGTCAGCAACAATGCCATCAGGGTTTTGATTGAGTGCATATACGAGAAGCGAGACCCAGCACGCATGTTTAATAACATCCCCTTGGTTACCGATTTTTTTTGAATGATCATATCGAACTTCTGGTTGACTCAATCTATCTCCATGGTGTTCAGCTTCTTGGCGGTCCAAGTAATTCAAGTATGCTTCAATAAGTGAAAATGAAAAGTTGCGTGCTGACGTCAACTCTTCTTCATTGGCACCACGCAAATTGCCTAAATGACTTCCACGATGGCGTCCTTGCTTGACCGGTTCATCGTTCGCTAGTCTCCCAAAGTCGCTCCAATCAGATTTTGTGATCCCTAACTTTGTTCGCAAGTTGCCCTCGTTGTTGAACTGTTTTTTCAACGCTTCTCGAATTTCATAAAGATGGATGAGTTCGTTGTCGGGGTCGCGAACGGCAGCTTCATAACTCGCAACAAGAACAGGAACCAAAACATCAGACTGGATTGAGCCTGCAATTCTCGTTGCCGTCTTCTGCTTCTTTGCGATTCGTTCAGCACGAGTGTCACGGATGACAACTCCATCCCCATTCGTCACGATGCAGTCGACACTACCACCAGATTTGATGACGCAAGTACCCGACAATTCAACGACTCGATGCCCATCGTCGTGAAGTCGCGACACCAAGGGCTGACTCAATTCAAACTCTTTGTGGGATGCCAGCATGACGCCGCGAAAATGATCATGCAAGTTTCGATGCAGAGAATGCTTCAAAGCTTCCGTGAATTCGCTTGGTTGAATGTTCGTTGATACTTTGCTGCTTTCGATTTCCAATTTGCAACGATCGAATTCAATCGTGAATGGTTCCTCGAAGAAATCATCAGGCGTGAATGTCCATTCAACAATAACCGTTTGTTCCATTGCTTTTATCCATTTTTACAGCATCAAGCACCGGTTTCTGGCTTAACAAAGTAGGGTGTATTTAGGCATGCTTGGTAGCACACAACTTTGATTGAGGTAGAAAGCTCGTGTCCAATTTCGAATCAGAAGCCGAACGATTGAAGGCCGTGCTACTGCATCCGTACGCACCAAACAATTGCTTTCTTTGTGCGACACCATTGTCAGACCAGAACGGCACGGTTGAACACGTTTTCCCAAAATGGCTTCAACATCGCTTCAATTTGTGGGAAAAGCATTTGACCCTGCTGAACGGGACGACGATTTCATACCGACGACTTACGATACCGTGCTGCAAAGTCTGCAACAATGATGGCCTGGCACCAATTGAGAAGAGAATTGAAGAGGCGAGCAAGCTTGGATTCGAAATGTTTTCCAAGCTTTCACGATTCGAATTGATTCAGTGGCTTGGAAAGATTTTTGTTGGCATTCAATTCAAAGAATTATCACTTGCTGTTGACCGGACTGACCCGAATTCCGAAAAAATTCTCACACCGGAATTTCTGCAAAGATACGCAATGCTACATTTTTGGCTCCAGATGCAGGCTCCCCATGATTGGCATCCGGGGTCGCTTTGGATCTTCGAATGCCAGTGCCCCGAAGAAACGGATTTGCAATTTGATCTTAAAGACGATGCACTAAACGGATTCATAGCTCTACGATTTGGAGAAATTGGCATCATTGGCGATTTTTTTGAGAATGGCGTTCACCAGAAGGTTGCAGAGCCATTAACTGCAAAACTCGCCAACAAAAAGTTGCACCCTCACCAGTTCACGGAAGTTGTTGCTCGGCTTGCATACGGAGCAAGTTTGCTGTGCCAAGAATCTGATATTCAATTCTTTCAAGATGCAGATGGACATGTCAGCTACCGAATTGAATGGCGGTCAACTGTTGACGGCGACTCGTGCATGAATCCGTGGCACGAGGAATCGTATGCTTCCGTACTCTCTCAATTCACCGGGATTCCGTTTGATCAAATTCATCGTCCCGAACACGGCACTATGGGTTGGCTCTTTGATGCTAATAACACGTATGTTCCTTGGATGTTGAATGAGTCACATCCTTTGGCTGGGCAAGTACGGCCAATTCTGAAATGAAAAGAGCCTCAACCGGTCGGGTCAACCGGGAGGCTCAATAGTTTCGCCAGTGGTAGCGGGCCAGAATCACTGAAAGCTTTATTCTGGCAACGTATCTGAAGTTGTTAATCCTTTTCTCTCAGGCGCCATGACAGGGGCTGTAATCCTGTCAAGGCTACGGGGCCGGGCCGATGGCGAGAGAATGGGAAGATGACGGGCCGAATCACAATGATAATTTGGGTGATTTGGGTCTGCTGAAGTGGGCGAAGGCGTGACAAGGGTTGACAGATGAAGGCTTGACAAGGGCATGGTCCTGTCATTTCATGCCAATCAATCAAATTCCGTGCCACATATTAAATAAGTGTTGGAGTTTGCAAGTTCGAGCTTTCGGAAATCGTTTATATGTAATGGTTTGCGAAATTTCAAGTTTTTTGACAGATCGCTTCAAACCTCGATAAAATCTTGTATTTGTGAACATTTGTGACTCAACCACAAGGATTTTATCACAATGACGAGACGGAAAGACGAGGCGGAGAAACCTGATGACTATTTCGCAGCGACGCTTGACTGTGAAGATGTGGGAAAGCAGACCGGGCTTTCGCCTGATGGCGTGCGTCGACTGTGCAAGAAACGCCTTTTGGCCTTCTTCGATGTGAGTCTTCAGCCCGGCACTGGCTGGCCGCGATACCGATTTTCGCAGGCACAAGTTGACGAGTTTCTCGCGTCGCGAACAAAGAACGCGACGGGCATACAAGTCGAAGTGAAAGCAGATCGACGAGGAACGGTTCGGGGTCGCGTGCCTGCGAGAGTGTAAAAGAGTCGGTTCGGTGAATCAGTGCTCTACGTGGTTGGGAGCACGGTTTCATCAAGAAAGGAAGGAATCCTTCAACACACTGTGTTGAGCATCAATGGAAAACCCCGTCGAAATCGCTTGGCGGTCGATTTGACGGGGTTCGGAATAAGCAAATGAAGACTACGACGAAAAAAGATCATTTACAAGACCTGTCACAGCCAGCATCAGACCTGAAGTTTTCAGCATGGAATGACGGGAAAAGATATCGAACCGAAAACGGTTGCTTGACCGAACTTTTGAATCGGATCGGTCGCTATGGGCTTGACGAGTTTGCCAGCGAAGTTTGCAACGCTCTTGTTGAAGATGGCGAACATGAAGACTGGATACTGATCAACAAAGAGCCGTTTTCAGTCACTGAAGGTTCCGTTGGCCAGGGCAACGAACAAATTCTTGATTGGCTGGCTGCCAGCCGTGCCCACGATGAAGACTATCAGGAAGCCTTTCGCGTGTTGTTGGAATGGCATTCAAGTCACTACTTCGGGGGAAATGAACCGGTTTTTCAATGCACCACGCCAGCGAACCAAGATGCGTTGAATGAAGTCATCAACGATGCCAAGTCGCTTAACTTCAAATCGATCAAAGCAAAGTCACGGGCCGTTGTTGAATTCCCGAACGAGTTGAGCAACGTCAGTCTCATTCAAATCAAGAACAAAAAGAAAAGCGACAAAGACACATACTGCGTCTACTGGATCGCTGGCGATAACTTCGGCGAATACTATCAATCAGAACAAGTACCAGCACAAGTACGGCGGGCAATCACCAATCATACACTTCCGGTCGGATGCGACGCTGAAGCCGATCTATTCAATGATGACGATTCGGCATCTTCCCAATCTGCTGACATCCAATTTGTGTCGGAATCCCCAACCGATGCGTTGAAGATGATGGAGTTGGGAATCAACTGCGTCTGGGGTGGACGCGGGGCCGGTGTCCTGTCCATTTGGAAAACGGGAACAGTGCAGCGGCAGGCGAGGGGCAAGCACCTTGTCTTGTTGGTTCATGCCGACGCACGCGGCGAAGATTCGATTCAGAAAATCTATGAAGCGTTTGAACCGGCACAGCCTGCTGAATTCTCAGTCATCCGCATGGCAAGCTTAGCGAAGCAATTGGGCTTGGATGATGTGCCTGATGGATTCGATGTGAAGGATTATTTCACTGACCATTGTGATGACATCGACGATGCCAAGCTCTTCTTGTGGAATTGTCGCGAAGCATTTGTTCCGCCGATGACTTCAAACCGGGGAACAGCTAAACGGATCAACCGCAAGCCCGGCTCTTCAATCACAAATCACCACTACAGACATCCGCTTTCGGTGAACAACATCGAAAGTCAGATTGAGGATGAATTCGATGGTGATCCTCAAGTCTGGGCAAGTCATTTAGTCATGAGGAAATCTGACGGTGAATTTGCTGTCATGGCAAAGCCGGAAATGCTTGAAGCGTTTCTTAGTGGAAGCATGGGGCAAAACGTCGATTTCATCGGTGGTGCTGGATGCCCATCAATGAAAGTCACTTTTGAATGGCTGCGTCAAAATCGACCGGTTTTGGATAGTGTTGAATTTGCTCCGCATTTCCCGATCAAAGAACGAACACTTTACGGGTGTCCAATTCCTGATGCTTGTTCAACGATGCACCTTGAAAAGTGTCTCGACTTCTTTCGCTTTGAAACTGAACTTGATCGTGAATTGTGCCGCGTCTTTTGGGCAACGCTGGTTTACGGCTGGCGGGAGACTCGACCGCCGGTCTTTGTGATCACATCGGATCATGGCCGGGGCAACGGCAAATCGAAAGTCGTTGAATACTTCTGTCAAAACGTGTTTGACGACCGAACTTTCTTTCCAGTGTATGGGGTCAAGAGTCCGGGCTTTCGCAGTCGCTTATGAGCGGCAAAGGGCTTTTTGCAAGAACGCTGTTCTTCGACAACATGAAGTCAACTAAGCTTTCGAATTCGATGCTTGAATCATTGATGACGACTGAGAAGGTCAGTGGAAAGGTTCTTTGGGCTGGTTCGGGCACGCGAGTCAACAACGCCATCTTTGTTCTGACAATGAACTCGCCTCAATTCGCAACGGACATTTCGCAACGCTCCGTCATCATCAAGATGGGCAACGCTCGCAAGTCGTACTCTGAAAGTTGGGATTCTGAAGTCATCCAATTCATGAAGCAGCATCGCACGGAAATCCTTGGCGGGCTTCGCACGTTCCTTGAGATTGGGATGAAGGACCGGCAGAAGATTGAAGAGTCATCACGGTGGGGCCGATGGGAAGGCGACGTTCTTTCAAAGTTAACTCGCTGCAACGACGCTCAATTGCTCATTAAGCAACGACGCGGCGAAGTAGACGCTGAAGCCAGCCACAATGATGACATGGTCACGGCTGTTGATTCGTTTCTTTCAAAGATTGGTTACGACGTTGGTCAGGATTCAATTTTCATTCCAAGCCGCCTTGTGGCACACATCATGAGCATTGAAGGCCGTCAGCGAGTTGACACGAAAACTGCCGGGACCATGTTCAATCAGTTGATCAATGAATCAGACGAATACTCAAAGCAGTTTGAGTACCCGGAAAATCCAATCAACTATGACGGCGGAAAAAGCCGGGGATTCATTCGGCTTGGGGCTGACGATGATGTTCAGAAAAACATCATGAAGCGTTTTGAGCGTGCCGACTTGGACGGCTTCGACAAGTTCGAAAGGGGATGGTGATGAACTTGGCACACTCAACATCGATTTGGAACACTCAGATAGGTCACTGTTCCAGACTTTACCGCATAATTTTTCATCTATTTCTATTCTTGGAACAGCGGAACAGTGAATTCTTCAGCATTGGCAAGAGTAATAATCAGCAATGGGGAATGGAGAAATGAGTAGTAGTAAAAAGAGTTGGGGCAAATTTACTATTCCAGTGTTCCAAAGTGGGTTTGGCCGCATGAGTTATGCCAAAAACACTGGAACAGTGACTGTTCCACGCGGAACAGTAGCCGTTCCGGCACAAGATCGACCGCATGATTTATGCGGAAACACTTGGGACAGACCGTGAGGCCCGCGAATGAACGGCCATTTTTTGCCCATCGATTCCGGAGCGTTGGTTACGCCAATCAGCACACAAGTTCACCAATGCCAGAAGGTGTGACAACAGTCAACACATTTCCGGTGTGTTGACAACAAAACCGAAAGAAATTGCACCATGAAGAACACTCATATTTTCGACTTGCCTGAAGCAAGCGGGAACAGCTTGCTGTCATGCCGACTGGCCTTGGATTTGGTCAACCATGACGGGCCGGTTAGCAGTCCGTTCCAAATGAATGAGCATGGCGAGCAGGGGAGCATCTTTTTGACTGATACTCACAACCCGTTTCAGGACACGGTTGACCGGCTGAATTTGGTCGATGCTGACAGGCAACGTTTGTCATGGATTCAGATCGTGCCGCTACGCGGGGAAGTCGCTCGAAACCGCGAACGCGGAATCAACAGCCTTGCAGATGCTCTTGAGTTCTTGCTTGCAAATGAACCGGACGTCAGCCAAGCCAAAGGAATCGTCGTTGATGCACTGACGCCGGGGCGTTGTCCAGTCGATGTTGACTGGGAACGATTTCTTGAGTTGGTAGGCAACCGTCCCTGTTTGGCAATCGGACCGGCAACGGCCAACTTCAATTGTGAATGGCAACACAAATTCAGCCGATCGGATGGCGGCCTTAATGAATTCAGAATTTCGTCAACGAGTGCTGACGGGCTTGCCAGTGAGTTCACTGCCAAGTTGAGCTATCCGCACTGGGAATTTGCACAAGCAACCACGTCTTGTTTGTGACCACCACAACCCCGGCCAAGATGGTCTTGTGCCAGGGCCGGAAATCACCTTTCACAACCGGGGGGCTGATTTCCGGGGTGGTCGCATCAATCAGAAACAGGAGTTCGAACATGAAGACGTTGGAAGGTTGGCCAACATTCCACGCCGCCGATTATGCAGGCCGTGCGTCAAAGAAGATGCCCCGACCAAGCCCCGATGATGAGCAATCGACGTTTGTTGTCAATGTGTCATTCCAAGATCAACTTGAATCAATCACCGCTGGTCGTCATGTGGATGATGAAATTGATTCCGTTGACCCGCAGATTGAGCGATACAGACACGCTTTCAATTGCTTCGCTCAGAATCCTTGGGCACGGAAGTTTGAAAGATTCTGTTGTGGGCGTGCTGGCTTGCATGGTCGACACATTGCCCCCAATCAACTGACGCTGGTTCAAGGCTGGTCATATGGCGTCCGTGCCTTCGCCTATGATTTGATTGCACGAACAATTCGGGGTTTGCCTTGGCCTGATGGAACTCTCAATCCACGCGGTCAATGTGTGTGGATCAATACCAAAGGACCGGATGCTGTTGAAAAGCTAATGTCAAACCTTGTTCAGTTCGGCGGAATGTTCAACACACAAAACGTGCTGATCTATACGACTGATGATGACAATGACTTCAAGCTTGGTGAATTCGCCTGCTTTCTAGCTGACTATCCAGACGTGCGGCTGATTGTCTTTGATGACTTCACAAGTGTTATCGATGTGGACAGCAACAAGAAGACGGCCAACTTCATTTGGGACTTATGGGCTGACATGGAAGCCGCCGAAGCCTTTCCATGTGTTGTCGGCCTTCTTCCCAATCTGTCCATCGAAGGATCAGATGTACTCGCATGGTGTGGGGGCAATTCGATTTCCATCGAACGGCAACCATCAAAGTGGTCTGACCTCAAAGTTGGAACAATGAGGCACGGAAAATTCGGCAGTGACTGGACGAGCGATTTTGTTTTGTCTGGGGAACCCGCCGGAATGGTTTGGCTCTCATGACTCAACACTCACAACATCGATTGTCTGAACAAGACGTGTCCGCACGAACGAAAGTGCTTGCGATCATTCGCAACTCGCAAGATGACTATCCGAACGGAATGACGCTGACTGACCTTGAAAGATCAGTCAAAGCTTCACCGCTGTTGATTCGAGTGCTGGCTGACCTTCTTGATGATGACTTAATCGAAGTTGATGCCGGACGTATCACGTACGCATTTCGCGACGGGTCAGCAAGCGGACGGAAAAAGAACGGGCTTCAACAGTCGCAACATTCAGCCCATGTCGATCGTTCGGTGAAAGGAATGCCCAACTGATGAGCGAAACAACCCCATATTTCGGCCCCCAATTCAGTTCAGCACAAGCCGCGAAGAAGATCGGCGTTTCACTTCGTACATTTCGGAAAATCTTGGCCGCTGGTGAGATCGAGTGTTTCAATGTTGGCCGGGGGAATGAGAGACCAAGGTACAAATTCAGCCAAGCACAGATTGACGCATACTTGCAACAACGAGCAATCAAGCGAGTTGAGCGAATCAAAGTCAAAGGGAAAAAGGCACAACGCGACAAGGCGAAGTTTCTGGCATCACTGAAGAAGCCGCGTCAGAAACTCGACATCAACAACTTGGCAGGGGCGACCATTTCAACAGGCTGGAAATTCAAAGAAGGTTCTGGCCCCGAAGGAAGGATTGACAGTAGTTAAGGCATGACAGGCTGTGACTGACTTGCACCTATTGACTACTCTTCACGCATACAACGGGGAAAGGGGTTTACTTTTGTTGCCATTTGCGGCAGGCAAAAGAGTTGCACCTATTCAAATTCAGCAAACGAGACCGACGAAATGAGCGTTCAAAATCGATCCAAAAACCAGCCGACTTTGCCCGTCAACACACGGTCACTGTGTTGAGAAATCGCGGCTCCTCAATCAAAGCCTGTTCAACGTAAACTACCGATTCGGTTTCATTAACCAACCTGAATTCGGCCTTTATCATCATCCCATTCTCAAGAGGAAATCAATGATCATGGCAAACAACAAAACCAATCATGAAGTCAACACAATTAACTCCCCCTTCGCCTATCAATTCAATGGCATGGTCGGCAACTTGGAACCGAAAAAGTCGGTGCAGGATGCGACGCAGCGACAGGCTGAACTTGCCAAAGTCTCAGACGCTCAAGTCTTTGGAGAAGCATACGATCGAAAGATTCTCAAGCCGTCTGAACTTGGTGACTATGAGTTCGACCAACTGCGAACGGTTCGTGAAATCCCGCTGTCAGAATGGTCAGATGCCCAAGTGTCGCGTGAAGCTAAAAAAAAACGCGGGCTGTGATCTGCCCTTTCAAATTGCCAAGAGTTTCTAAGACACTTTGAACATCAACCACGCGACCAACAACAAGGAAAATGACAATGCCACAGTTAACAGAGAAGCAAGAATCTCTTCGTCAAATGATGATGAGGAGAACTGGAATTCAGCCTCGGCTGACCGCCAATGAAGAAGGTCAAGGACTGACCATGAACGCGAGCGACAAGAAGCTTGCATCACCCAACTTTGACGAAAGCTTGCGGGGCAAAAGTGCTGAGCAAGAACGCAAAGACCTACTACTCAAGAAGAAGTTCGGTCGGAACAAGATGCAGCTTGCGAACTACTCAGATGAAGAATTGGCCGCTGAACTTGCAAGCCGCAAGAAAGCCAAGGCTGACAACACTGGTTGCAAGTGTCAGGACGGTCAAGCCGTCGCCAATGTCGTCAGCAATCAGGCTTTCAACGACGTAGTTCAAATGAGTCAGACCATGAATTTCGGCGGTCAGCATCAACAGCAAAGCCCGACCGCGAACATTCAAAAGGGTGAACCTGAAACAACTGTCATCGTCAACTCTCAAGGCGAAATGGAAGTAGTCGAAGTGTCTTCACTTCTTCGAAATTACTACCAGCCAGTCGACACGCATCCTTCCGCCGCTGTTGACGTCGAAAGCATGACGGCAAACGTCTTGTCATTCTGACTTCAATCAATTTCGCTTGTGCCTTCACCTTCCAAAAACGGGTAGAAATTGAACAGAGTGCGAGCGTTTGGCTTCTTGTGGACGGCACATTATCCAGAGTCATCTAGCACATTCTTCGAGCAAAGAACGTCGACAATTGCACCGTTCGCAAGGTTTTCCGGGAATGAAAGATACTTTGGAATCTTGGACATGTATCCTGCACACGGGATCGCATGCGTTAGTGAGCCATCGACCGTCTTTTCGTTGAACGACAATGCAAGCCAAGTCAGGCACATTTGTTCAATTGCAATATGACGGCAGTTGTAGACAGCACGTTTTGGAGATTCGTCGAACAGCAACAGCTTTATTCCAATCGGTTCCCGAAAAGTGAATTGGAGAAACTTGGCGGAGATTTTCTCGTCATTGAAGTGACTTCTGATTGCGGTCCGGTTGGCCTTTTCAACGCTGGAATCCCAAAGGTACTTTCGATCATCCCATCGCTTGAATGCTCGCCGAAAAGCACTTTCATTGATCGTCTGATCGGGAATGGCTTTGATTTCAGACTTACTGTTCAACTTCAATTGGACTTTGCGACCGAGGATCGTGAGTTCGAATGGAAGTTGTTGAATGAACCGTTGGTTGATAGGGCTGTTCATCACTTTAGGTCCAAAGTTCGAATGCTCGAATGAATTCCGACGATCTGTCCAACACTATAAAACCTAATTTCAATTCTGTTGGCTAGCGACTAGACTGACGAGTCGCGGAACTGAGATTCACAATGCCCCAAGCAATGCCAGTAAAATAATGATTCCCATCGCAATCCACAGGCATCCTGCACGTTCTTGCTGAGACTCAAACTCTTTTTTGAACTTGGCGTTTTCCGTTCTTGTTTTGGCAAGTGTCAGCAACTTAGAGATTGGGATGTTTCGCTTTGTTGTTGTGAATCGAAAACGACCATGAATGTCATTCCCGCAAGACTCGCACTTGCGTTTCGTGAACTGATTGCCTCCTCCAGAGTAGATTACCCATTCGTTGTGCCCCGACAATCGACGGCAGAACGGGCAGATGTGAGCCATGCCGTGATTGGCATCTGGTGGATGAACAGATAATGCGTCCCGTTCTTTTTTCGTCGATTCGGTCTGATTGATCGGGGCAAATTGTGGCGTCAGTTGTGCCGGTTACTGTCGGCACTTCTAGCAAGTGTCACCCGAACGTACCTTGCGTTCACCGCAAACGATGCAGGTAGGCCGGGATTCCCAGTATTTCGCTGCATCAAACTTGCTTCTTCGTCTGGCCATTTTCATATTCGAAGTTGCAGCGAGGCTTTAGCTCAAATTCGGTTCCTATTTCGGGCTATTCTTGCCTTTTCAATCATACAAGATCAAGGGGATACCAATGTCGAACTCTGACTTGCCCCGTGTTGCGTGCAACCGATTCAGACGGCTGGACGTATCGGATTTGGGGCTGATCGTCGATTCTCGCAAGCCGTAGGAGCTTCCCGGCAATGTTCCGGGCCATCATCCCACTCTCTCGCGTCATCAGCCAAGATCAGAAGGCCGTTTGGTAAGATAGGCCGTT
>NZ_JBFEFI010000012.1 GCF_040717535.1 Thalassoglobus sp. JC818 | reverse complement strand
CTAGAGTGAACGAGCAGCTAAGCCGGTGCAGCTTTTCTGTTTCCGGCTATGGAAAACATTCACTCCAGAGACAACAGCGAAGCCCAAATGATTAAAACCGTTATCGCGATCATCTTCACGCTTCTCGCTCAGCAGTTCATCTTTGGTCAAGAGACTGATCGAATCGCAGAGCTTGAGAAAATTGCCGATCACGCACTTGAAACACCGACTCTCAATACGTCACCTCTCCCCGATTACGACTACGATCAACTCGACTATGGGATGACGATTGGAATCGACCGCACTCCAGAGGGTCGCATCTGGGCCTGTTGGGTTGCTGGTGGTGACAGCCCGAAAGCATTTTTTGTACTGGCCACAAGTGACGACGAAGGGGAAACCTGGTCGAAGCCGCGACTAGTGATCGACACTCATTCCCCGGAACTTCCGATGGATCGCAGTACACTCGTCGGGAATCTCTGGACCGATCCGATGGGACGACTCTGGTTGTTCTTTGACCAGTCAATGAAGATGTTCGACGGAAGAGGCGGTGTCTGGGCCACTGTCTGTAGTGACCCTGACTCAGAAACTCCGCATTGGTCCGAGCCCAAACGCATCTGGCACGGTGTCACTCTCAACAAACCTGTCGTGGTTTCCTCTGGCGAGTGGATGCTGCCCATTTCTCTGGACGAACGTGGAGGACTTCACGAGTTTCAGGGTTGCTTCCGGGATCTTGACCCGTTGCGTGGAGCGAATGTCTTTGTATCGACCGATGAGGGAACTACATGGACACGACGAGGAATGGCGAACTTCCCGCAGCCTGACTGGCATGAACACATGGTCGTCGAAAAAACGGATGGAACATTGTGGATGTTGGCTCGGACTCGCAACGGAATCATGGAATCCACTTCGACTGACTCCGGATCGACTTGGTCAACTCCGGTGCTTTCTGCGATCAAACATCCCGTGGCTCGATTTCACATTCGTCGCCTGCGATCGGGCCGACTCCTCCTGATCAAGCATGGAGATAAAATCGATTCGCACTCCGGACGTGTTCAATTGAGTGCGTGGCTTTCCGACGATGACGGCGAAACCTGGAATGGGGGGCTGGTCTTGGACGAGCGAAACGGAATTTCGTATCCCGACGGCTTTCAGAGCCCAGATGGGACGATCTTTATTTCCTACGATCGAAACCGCTCGACCGATGGAGAAATTTTGCTCGCCCGATTTACAGAGGCAGATATTCAGGCGGGAAAGTTGGTGAATGAAGGTTCACGCCTCAAGATGCTGATTTCTCGTCCGCTGAAGAATCGAGAGTAAACTCACGAAATAAAGCCTCTTTGGCAATGCTACCAAAGAGGCTTTTCAAGCTTTCACTGCTCAGGTATCGAGCATAAAAATAGCATCAAAGCAATCTATCAAGTTGATTAGGACCTGGACATCAGGAATCAGCACTCCGATGCTGTCCAGTATTCTTACTCCAAGGCCTGTTCATGTTAACTAATGATAGTCACATAAAACAAACATTCTGATAGAGCCTCGACCAACCATCTTGCAAGCTCTTTACGAACGCTTTGTGGATCGACGTCGGCTCAGCCCCAGTCCAACCAGCCCCATTCCTAGCAATGCCATGGAAGTTGGTTCAGGCACTGTCGAAGGCGGCAAGACATCTTCTTCAACAGCTGCGTAGAGAACGCTTGGCTGTGAATAGTTATAGAAGCCGAATGAACCGTCTTCGAAAGTTCCGTTAATGTCAAATTGCAAGACACCATCAACGAAAACTTTAATGTTTGAAGACGTAAACTCAATATCGAACGCGTACTCAACATTATCCTGCCATCCAACGTTTCCGAGCGTTGCTCCACGTTGAAGAAAATTGACAGGGCCATTGTGATCCCATGCTGGGGAGTTCGTTGACGTGCCGCCCGACTGCATTGCCCCGGTGACACGAGAAATCGCCAATCCTGCGTCCCAGCCACTCTGGGTTCCCTGTTTCCAGTCGATCAGAATGAAGTCTGCTGTGGCGCTGCTCAGGTCACCGGCATCATAACCGAGTACAAACCCAAACCAGTCGTCATCACTTCCCGTCTGAACTTTAACTTTTCCAGACAGCGATTTTCCCTGACTGTTCTGGTTGTTGTAAAACACTGTTGTGTCACTGTTCAGTGTCTGTAGCACTGAATCGTTAGGAGAGACTGTTGTCTGTGGAACCCAGTTTCCGCCCCCTTCGTTGCTCCATGTTGAAAGATCAACCAGACCAGCAAAGGCCGATGAAGACGCCATTGCCACAACGGCACAACATAAGAAACTAAACTTCATAAATCGCATTTTTAGACCCTTGTCACCGTAAAAACTAAGATTGCTCAACAACAGAATTACCAGAAGCTAAATTAGCCTCCATACGCCTTGCAACGAGATTCTCGAAATCTCGTAAGCGGCCGAATTTGACGAATCGGCAGAATCTGCACAACCCGAATATTCCTCCCTCAGCGTGAAATCTTCCCAAACTACGCCAAATTCCTGATTGACGATTTCCGGCATGCGACCTCGCTCACATTTGCTGCATCAAGTGCGATGGTTTCCCCTGCATCAATGCATGATTTCTTTCGCACAAATGTGGCGATCAAAGCATTTCTCTCTGAAGTCGTTCCAATCGTTTGAGAGCGATTTCACCAAAAACTTGCGCAGCTTGATCCGATCCACAGATTCCGATATGAACACCGGCTGAGATCATTTTGTGACTGTGCACAGACCGAAGCTCGCAAGGAGTTGCCTAATGAAAGACGCAGTTGAGTGGGAGAAACAGCTTCATGAAGACTTACGGAAACAACCAGTTACTGAAATCACTGGAATTCTCAAGAGTGACGGGTTCCGAGCTGCTGATTGTGGCAAGCAGGACGGGTCGCATCGCTGGAAAATGACGATGACGTTCATCGCATGGAGAATTGGCGATGGCCCGATTCGAACTGACAATACGCTCTATTTCAGACGTTCAGGTGATGAAGCGGATGCACGGGCTCTTGCAAAGGCAATGACACAAGGCACGCTCCAGATTACTCGAGACGACCCCGACTTCGTCTGTGTTCGAATGCCAGCAGACTCGCCATCTCGAGAAATTATTCTGCGTGTTCAGGGAAGACCGATTCTGGAAGGATATCTCAGCATTATGGACACACCATGCTCCCCGAATGCGTGGTATGAGGCATTCATTGAAGAGGTGACCGACGATTCCGA
The DNA here is from genome assembly GCF_040717535.1 of Thalassoglobus sp. JC818. Taxonomy (NCBI): domain Bacteria; kingdom Pseudomonadati; phylum Planctomycetota; class Planctomycetia; order Planctomycetales; family Planctomycetaceae; genus Thalassoglobus; species Thalassoglobus sp. JC818. Next base: position 100,832 of record NZ_JBFEFI010000012.1, on the reverse strand, counting down.
GATGCAAAGCGTCCTCGTCGATCTACAAAACCCTGTCACACTCGATCACAAAAAGCTCGGTAAATTCACTCTGGAAAGAAATCTCGGGTGGTTTACTTCGGCAACGAAGTTTCAGCGCAGCAAGATCAACCTTCGCTTAGAGGCCAAAACAGTTGAAGAAGCAGAGAAGGCTGTAATCAACGCTGAGAAGTTGTTTAAGAGTGCTGCCAACTGGAATAAAACCGTTCGACAGCTCGCTGCGGATCAATTGCTGGAAACGAAGAATGAAGACTGGCTTGATGACGATGAATCTCCAGTCAACGCACGCACATTCAAATCACGGCTCAGCGTGAACTCGATTGTTGTATCTCCTGATGGATACGTCACCTTCTGGCTGGATGATGGCGACTTGTTCTGGGGCCACTCACTCGAGGTTTCCGGCACATTAGCTGACGGTCCGACTCGGGTTGAGATTCAGGGTTAAGCGACTTCATTCCGCGGTTGGCCAGTCTTCGATTTCGTCCAGTGCTTGAGTGAGCGAAGGAAGGACATCGCCGATAATTCGCGATGTTTTCGCGCTGACTCGCGTGTTGAACAAGACTGCAAGATTACGTCCATCCTCGCGACGAATCAGGATTGTGTTCGTGCCAGGCAATGATCCTCCGTGGCTCGCACTGAAGGTCTCATCATCATTGACTTTGATGGACCATCCCAGCCCGTAATAGCGATCTTTTGGATTGCCGTTTTCCTCGTATCCCGCCAGTCCTTCCGGGCGGGCGAACATTTCTTGAATGCTCTCTTCTGAGAGGAGCGGGCTGCTGTCGGGAGAATCGAATGCAGACGCGAACTTCACAAGGTCAGAGGCAGATGCAATCCACGCACCGTGCGAATCCATAGCCTCGAGGTACCAGGCTCCGTAGGCGTGAGGGACCGGCGAATGTAGATCTGCCTTGAACACCGACTCGCCCTGCCACGGATGATAATAACGCACTTCGTTCGATCTTCGTCCTGCAAGATGCGTTGAGCCGATTTGCATGTCACTGACACCAATTGGCTCTAAAACGTGATCACGGACATAACTTTCGTAATCCTGACCGGAAACCTTTTCGATGAGCCGGCCAAGAAGACAGTACCCATAGTTCGAATAGGCATATCGCTCACCGGGCGCGAAGTCGAGCGGCTTGCCAAGCATAACACGAATCACAGTCTCAGGCGTTGCGGGTGGATCAACTCCAAGTTCTTCGGCGAATTCGATCGACTTGAACATTGCGTCAAAGGACTGATCGCGATCCCATCCTCCACGATGCTGAAGGAGATGCCGAATCGTGATGTCGTTCTGACGCTCATCGAAGTCTACACCGTCGGGGAGATGAGGCTCATAGTCGAGCCGCTCGAAGACCTTGTCATCGAGCGATAATTTTCCCTGTTCGACAAGCTGTAGGACTGCGATTGCCGTAATCGGTTTCGAAACGCTGGCGATACGGAAAAGACTCTCGGGACGAACTGGCTCTCGTTGCCCGACATCCGCGTACCCAAAGCCGCGGGCATAAACGACTTTCCCTGCGTTCGAAATCGCGACCGATGCCCCAGGGATCTTGTGTTCCTGAATGAACGCTGTCAGAACGTCATCGACAGACTGAAAGGCGGTGCTTGTCTCACCGGATGAAATCGCATGAGATCCAATGGAATCCTGATAGCCTGGACCGCGTAAGACGATTCCCGGACGCTTTCCTGTGTATTCGCCGTCAGAGAGGACGAGTTCTCCGTTGACGACCACATGCTTCATCCCCACAGAGAGTGCATGGGGATCGGTGAATGTCGCTTTGTCAGCGATTTCGTTTTCGTCGAAGACAATGATGTCTGCGGCCAGGCCTTCCGCAATTCGTCCTCGATCATAAATCATCACGCTGTTGGCAGCTGTTGCACTCGCTTGAGCAATTGCTCGCTCTAATGGAATCGCTCCCAACCCGCGCACATAACGCGAGAGCATTCGCGGAAACGATCCAAAAGAACGAGGATGTGATGCTCCCCGGTTTCCTCCTGCGGGACCGACATCGGTGCAAAATGAGACAAAAGGCTGCTGCATGGCCAAGATCTTGTTCGCGTCGCTCATCGTTTCCGGGAGCGCAAATGATCCTGCGATGCACAGATTGAAGAAGGTGTCCCACACGTCTTCGTCGACAGCTTTCGCAATCTCAGCGACAGACTTGCCTGTCAACTCTCGATAACGAGCTTCGTTCGTTTGACCGACAATCACCCTGTCCCAGTTTGATCCGGTATGGCGATACCAGTTTTCCCAACCACTTGTTGTCTCGATTTCTTCTCGAACCGTTGCACGCAATTCCTTATCATCTTTGAGTCGATTTAGGAATTTGGACCGCCCTTCGCCGAAGTGCCTCGGATGAATGAGTGCGTCGATGCCGAGTCCGTTATTGATGTACGGGTAAATATCCGCAGTCACCTGTTGCCCTTCTGCCCGCGCTGCATGAATTCGAGCGAGCGCCAATTGCATTTTCCCCCAGTTTTGCTGACCAGCTGCTTTGAGATGAAAAATGTGAACGGGCGTTTTTCCGATGCGGCCGATTTCGAGAGCTTCATCGATGGCTTCGAGAAGGCGGTCACCTTCATTTCGCATGTGCGTGTAATACCGGCCGCCATATTCTCCTGCGACGGCGGTAAGCGCTCCGATTTCTTCAGTCGTTGCGTAAACTGCAGGGGGATAAATCAAGGCGGTGGACACACCAATCGCCCCAGCTTCCATTGCTTCCCGCACGAGATCCTGCATCGCGCTCAACTCTTCAGGAGTCGGTCGACGATCGGCCTCTCCCATCACAAGTACGCGAACTTGAGTATGACCAATCGTCTGCACGACATTGACGGGCAGCCCCCGCATGTCGAGCATTTGGAAATACTCCATCATGTTTTGCCAACCGAGCGACGCTGCCTCCGCTTCGCTGACCGGTGCAGCAGACCCACCCTCCCCAGCATTGATTGTGGTGATGCCCTGAGTCAGCAGATTGATCGCACTGTCTGGGTCTCGCAGCATGGGCGTCGCCGTCTGCCCCATCATGTCAACAAATCCGGGAGCGACAATCAGGCCATCGGCATCAATCACTTCATCCGCCGACTCCGGTGAGATCTTTCCAACCTTGACGATCTTTCCGTCCACAATTCCGAGATCAGCTTTGAACCACGGCGAACCCGTGCCATCGACAACACGTCCGTTGAGAATTGCGAGCTCGTAGAGCGGCTTAGATTGATCTTCAGCTTCGGACATTTCCGCTCCGTTGACAGTGAGCACCAGAAAGGCAGACAACAAAACGGACGAAGTTAAACAGGCAGGCAAACATGAAGGCATGAGCGAGGCTTCCCCTCTAACAGTCGATCAAATCTAGCGATCAGCCGACGTAAAAAGATGATGGCACCGGTGGGATTACTCTAAATGAATGGCGTTAAATACTGCGCGAAATGAAGCCTCCTTTGCAACTGTCTCACGTATTGGCGAAGCCATCTTTCTTGCAAGCTTTGAGGTAAACACGCGAGGAGTTGGCGACTACGGTGTTTCGATTGACGTTCCGAAGTTGGTAAACGATAGTTCAATTGCCTTGGTGGTGCGTTTCGCACAGGTCGATGTTTCGTCGACCCGGTCTCAATGAGGTCGTTAAGACTCCGCTGCCTGCGTAATCCGTTCACGGCTACGCTGCGCAAGGCTTTGAATGGAGTAGCATGGGCTGCTCCATTCTTTTTCAGGTTTTCGAATGTCTGCGCGAACAACCTTCCAAGTGACATCCGGTTGTGGCTGCACCATCATGGTGTTCGCTGGGGGAGTTCTCCTTGCGTATCAGGCGCCGGGGGTTGTCGTCACTTGCGTCTTAGGCGTGATCTGTGTTCTCATTTTCGCCGGATGGATCACCGCGCTGTTCCAGCTGACATCAGGCAACCCGCAACAAGCTTTTCGAAGTTGGATGGGATGGGGACTGACCGTCTCGGAACTGGCTCGACGACTGGATCTTCCTGAAGAGCAACTGATCCATCATTCTCCTCGATACTCTGATCGGGCGATTCCCAAACGATCCGGTGGGACTCGAATTCTCAGAATTCCTGATGCCACGACAGCTGAGATCCAGAAACGAATTCTCCAACGTCTTCTCCCATTGCTCAATAGCCATCGATGCGCAACAGGTTTTGAAGCTGGGTTGTCTATTGTTGATAACGCCCTGCCTCACGTCGGACAGGCTGTCGTCATCAAGCTGGACCTCGTGGACTTCTTCCGGAACACACTTCGAGATCGAGTTGAGCTCTATTTTCGGCGCATCGGCTGGGGGAAAGAAGCAGCTTCCGTTCTTCTCCGTCTGACTTGCGACGATCAAGGTCTGCCTCAAGGAGCCAGCACAAGTCCGCGGTTGAGCAACGTCGTGAATTTTTTGATGGACGAGCAACTCGATCAACTCGCCAAGAGCCGAAAAGGTGTCTACACACGCTATGCAGATGACATCACATTCTCTTTTCCCAAAGACTATCCCCGGCGAGTCCGGGGAATAATCCTCAAGACGCGATGGATCGTTCAACGTTTTGGCTATCAGCTGAATGCGAAAAAGCAGCTCATTCTTCGCCAGCATCAACGACAGTCAGTAACGGGTTTGAACGTGAATTCCAAAGCCTGCCTGCCGCGTGAACTACGACGTCGACTACACGCCGCCCGTCACAAATTAAAGATGACCGGAACAGCGACCTGGACGGAAGAACAACTTCGAGGTTGGGCTGCTCTCGAGTCGATGGTCGAATCTCAATCGTCGACGGAGACGAATCACTAGGCAATTTCCTCAGCCTCTCGAATTGCGGCCGTCCAAATTTGATCATTGAGACGTGATTCAATCGTCGCGAACCGGCATCGTTGCGCTCCGAAATGCCCGCGTACTTTGTGCCAGAGTCGCCGTAACGACGCACAGACCGACCGTCTGTGAATTTTTCGCAAAAACGTTCCTTGCGAGCAAAAGCTGCGGCGACAACCGACCGGGGAATCTGTGAATCGAATTGGTTTTACAAGTGTTTCCCGCAGAATCAACTCCAGCTGTTGATTCGTGTGACGAAATCCAACTGCACTTGCAACACTTCTTGACAACACAGTAGCCAATGTTACACTCCCGATGTGACCGCACCTGACGCTACAATGTAACAAGAGGTTCAAATGCCGATCAAACCGCAAACTCGGCCCGCATTCACGCTCATCGAACTGCTCGTTGTGATTGCAATTATCGCCATCCTGATCTCGCTCCTGTTGCCAGCTGTCCAGCAAGCACGCGAAGCAGCGAGACGATCTCAATGTCGAAACAACCTGAAGCAAATCGGATTAGCACTCCACAACTACCATGATGCTCATAGTTGCTTTCCCGCCGGGTACTACAGCTATCCCACCCGTGACGGAAGCGGCCCTCCACAAGCGATGGTTGATCCGAACACTTGGGATGGAGGACCGGGATGGTCATGGGCGACGATGCTGCTCCCCTTCATTGATCAGGGACCGCTCTATAGCCAACTCGATCTCAACAGACCCAGTTACTCACCAGTCAATCTGCCAGTCGAAGCGACAAAACTCTCGGTCTTCCTATGTCCGTCCGCCTCAGGTTCCCACGACTCGTTCTTAGTTCAGAATGAGACAGGACAACCGCTGCAGATCAACGGAGGTGGTATTGAATTTGGTCGCAGCCACTATGTCGCGAGCCATGGTCAAGAATCCTGTTGGGGTGAGTGCGGAGCGAGTCGCACAGGCGAAGTCTTCACGAACATTTATGAGGGGACCACTCAAGTCGTTCAAATCAACGGCGATGTCTCCAAAGTGGCAGACGGGCCCTTCTACAGAAACTCCCGCACTCGCTTCCGCGACATCACGGACGGAACGACCAACACCATTTTCCTCGGCGAGCATTCATCTCGACTAAGTGATAAGACCTGGGTCGGCGTCGTCCCCGGAGCATTCACTCACCCGCAATTCACATCGCCTGAAAATGGTCCGGATGCGGCAGCGACACTTGTGCTAGTTCACGGGGGGCCTTCCGGGGGAGAACTCGACATTACAGGCTTTCCGATTATCCACCCGGTCAACTTTCCAACGTTCCACGTTGGCCAGATGTACTCAGAGCACTTTGGCGGAGGACATGTCACGCTGGGTGACGGGTCTGTTCGATTCATCTCAGAGAACATCGACCTGTTCACATGGGCTGAACTCTCCAGCATGTCAGAAGGAGAGATCGTCGGCGAGTTTTAGACCAATGAAAAACGATTCGACACTCTCGTGAAGTCGGTAGCATCGAACCGCATCTCCGATCACTTTGCAAAGTACGATCAAGAAGTAGTGTCAAATTCTGTTTGCACTGACTCGCACGAGCAAACTTAGCTTTCGAATGTGTGACACCGCGGAAGCGAGTGCACAGGAAAGAGCAACTTGCTCAAGCCTACAAGTCTCGCTTGCTGCGTTCCCCAGAGAAGTTTTCAAAGACCGGTACGGAATTATGAACGAGAACGCTGACTGCCACCGCTTTTCATTTTCGAAAAACTCTCTGTTCGCTCTGCTGCTGACGTTCACTTTGATCGCGGGATGCGGCTATCCGGAAATCAGCCCGCAGTCTTATGACTTGACGAAAGCTCTGTATTCGATCTGCAATCGAAAGGATGAGATAAGACTCGCTGAGTTTGAGCAACACCTGTCAAAAGAACTCGCGGACGGAAGCATTTCCGATTCCGAAGTCGCCATGCTCGAATCCATCATTCAAATGGCGGAAGGCGGAGACTGGGAAAACGCGATGCAGGAGTGTCGACAAGTCATGGTCGATCAAGTCGATCGCTGACTCTTCGAAAACAGTCGCTCGACCAATGCAGGGACTGAAGAGACGAGTTCCAAACAGTCTCAATTCAATTGAAACTAAACAACACGCTCATCCAGTTTGCGGTCCAGATCATCAAGACTCTTGAAGTTCTTGCTCACGTTTGTGCATCCGTGCTATCGGGCTCCTTGACCCAAACATCAAAACTTGCTGTCCTGTTTGGATTGCTGTTTCATGCAACCGCTTCAACATGCTGCAAAGTCTGTTGAGGATACTTCCGCTCCTTCATATTTGACGTTTGCTCTCACTTTTTATGGGAACAGACACCTGATGTGAGCGTTTTGGGTTCAACTCCTTAGTCAGGCCGAACATGACCAATTTCACCGCAGCTGGAAGTCGACCTTTTCAATTTGTTCTCGCTCTGATTGCTCCGCTTTTACTTGGCTCGACGGTGAATTCCCACGCCGTGGCGAATGACGAAGATCGCCCGAATATCATCGTCATCCTTGTCGATGACATGGGATTTTCTGATATCGGATGTTACGGAGGAGAAATTCAGACGCCGAACATCGATCAAATGGCCGCACAGGGAGTTCGCTTCTCCCAGTTCTACAACTCCGCTCGATGCTGTCCCACGCGAGCAACTTTGATGACCGGTCTTCATCCTCATCAGACGGGGATCGGTCACATGACCAACCCACCCAACTCCAAAGGTCATGATCTCGGGATTCCCTCCTACCGCGGTTTCCTGAATCGCAATTGCGCCACGATCGCAGAGATTCTTCAGCCCGCCGGTTACAGCACTCTCATGACGGGAAAGTGGCACCTCGGCATGGAACTCGAAGATCAGTGGCCGCTGCAACGTGGGTTTGAAAAGTATTTCGGTTCCCTGGCTGGTGCAACTCGCTTCTTTCACCCGTTTCATCCGCGCGGAATGACACTAGGCAACGAGCAGATCGAAGACCCTGAGAGCACGACCGACGAACCGTTCTACACGACAGATGCATTCACCGACTACGCGATCCAGTTTATTCAGGAACAGCAGTCAGAAACCAACGGCGACAAACCGTTCTTCCTGTATCTCGCTTACACCGCCCCGCACTGGCCACTGCAAGCCCACGAAGACGACATTGCCCGCTACCGAGGAAAGTATCAAATCGGATGGGATCAGCTGCGCGAACAACGTCTGACTAAGCAGATCGAACTCGGATTGCTCCCGGAAGGAACTCAGCTCAGTCCTCGTGATAGCGACGTCCCCGCTTGGGAAACACTTGAGGCTGACGCCCAAGACGAGATGGATCTCAAAATGTCGGTCTACGCAGCCATGATCGATCGCATTGATCAAAACCTGGGACGACTCTTCGACTCCCTGAAAACAGCAGGAATCGCTGACAATACGCTCATCATGTTTCTATCAGACAACGGAGGCTGCGCTGAAGGCGGAACTCTCGGACGCGGTGAGTTTTATGACGTCGAAAAACGGAATGAAGAGACTGCCAACAGCTACGGAACCGCTTGGGCCAATGCTTCCAACACGCCATTCCGACTTTACAAGCACTACGCCCACGAAGGAGGGACCTCGACCCCATTCCTGATGTCCTGGCCGAAACAAGTGAAATCGAACTCAGATTGGTATCGCGACCCCGCACAGTTGATCGACATCATGCCCACAATTCTCGATGCTGCTGGCGTTGAATATCCGGAGCAGATGCACGGCAATCCGATTCCCGCACTTGATGGCGTCTCGTTATTGCCCGCGATCACACAACAGCCGCTCGATCGTACGTCTCCGATTTTCATTGAACACGAAAACAATGCTTTCGTCAGAGATCAGGAGTGGAAACTTGTCGGAAAAGGTGTCGCTGCGACTCAGGGAGTCATGCCTGAGAAATGGGAACTCTATAACATTGAAAAAGATCGTACCGAGTTGAACGACCTCGCATCTTCTCACCCCGAGAAGGTTGAGGAGCTGTCGTCAGCCTGGCATCAATGGGCGGAGCGTGTCGCTGTGTACCCAAAAAAGAAAAAAGGTGCCGACCAGAACAAGAAGAAGAAAACAGCGAAGAACGACAAAAAAGAAAAATCTGAAGAGTGACGCTTCACTCTCGCTGAAGATGAGCGAGGATACACGCTCCCGAGATCACAGTCACACTGTGAAATCGGACAACAACACCACTGAGTCAGTTTCGCTTTCACGACATCGTCTATCGGCGATTGAGTTCATCTGAAATCGCTAATGAAGTTTCCCGTCGACATCCTCAAAAAGTGCTGGTTTCTGGCTGGCCCCACTGCGGTTGGTAAATCCGAGCTCGCTCTTCAACTCGCCGAGAAACTCGATGGAGAAATTCTGTCGCTCGACTCGATGGCGATTTACCGCCAAATGGACATTGGCACAGCTAAGCCGACGCCAGAACAACAAGCCCGCGTTCCTCATCACCTGATTGACCTCGTTGATCCGCATGAAGAGTTTTCGACCGCCGAATACCTGGTGAACGCAGAACAAGTGTGCCGGGATGTTTTGAATCGCGGTAAGACTCCCATCTTTGTCGGGGGGACAGGACTCTATCTGCGGGCGATTCTAAGAGGCGTCTTCGAAGGCCCGCCTGCCGACTGGGAGTTTCGAAACAAGTTGCAAGAACAAGCTCAATCCGAAGATCAGGACTGGCTTCACTGTGAGCTTTTAAAAGTCGATCCCGTATCAGCTGAGCGTCTGCATCCGAATGATCATCGACGGCTCATCCGATCGCTCGAAATCCACCATTTAACAGGTCAACCAGCCTCCGCCATTCAGAACGAGGAGCCGCTTCCAAAAGAGGAACGCCCCTTACATGTCTATTGGCTCTCACCCGATCGAGCGTGGCTACGAGATCGGATCGACGCGCGGGTCGAATCGATGATTGAGTTAGGCTTGGTGGCTGAAGTGCAGCAACTTCTTCAGCGTGATCCCCCCATCGGGCGATCCGCTCGGCAAGCACTTGGATACCGCGAAATGATCGACTATCTCGAGGGTCGCTTAGAGAGTCTCGACGCGACGATCTCCCAAATCCAAACCGGCACGCGGCAGTTCGCCAAGAGGCAACACACCTGGTTCCGAAATCTCGTCGAATGCCGCCCGATTGAGCGCCGACCAGAAGATACAGCAACCGATCTGCTGCAACGGATTCTCTCACGATAGCCGACTTGCTTCGAAACGGTTTCCCAGCGTAATTTGGATGAACACGGTAGATCGACTCATCGGTCACCTCTCTATCGATCCCAAATCGCAACCGGTTTTCGATTGCGTTGCTCTTCGCCTGGAATTCTGGAGTTGGTCAACCTGAAATCAATCGACTATCATTGACTCTCTCTCCCAAGTTGCCGACGTGGCAGTGAATTTGCAGAGAGACTGTGCATCAACTGACTTGTGAACCACTGCTTCGTGAGTCACATGACTGTTGATCATAGTTCGAACTGGTTGGCGTCAATTGGAGCAAATGAGCTCAGTGACAGCCTGAAGCAAACCGTTCACGCGAGTACAAGAACTGAGAGACTCGCGCACAAAGATTGGTTACGACCACATGATGGTGGCTTATACAGACACCCCACTGTTGGGGAAAGGATTCGCAATGGCAGCCTGTTTTTCTTCATTCACCAAGCGATGGGTTCAATGGAGTTCAGCATCCGCTTTAATTCTCATCGCTTCGGTCATTCTGATCGGGTCATTGCCACTTTCCGCAGACGACCAGCTTCCTCCCCCTCCCGAACTTCCTCAGAGAATCAATCCTCTCGAGGGCATGATCGATCCAGTGACGGGAGAGGAACTCTCAGCTTTCGAGCCACAGAATCCCGAAACGAATGACGAAGAACTCGCGACGGAGGCACTCGCTCTCTACATGACCGGGCGGATCGCTCTTGAACGTCGTGATTTTGACGCAGCAGTGGAGGCTTTTCGAAAAGCCATCGAGCTCGCTCCGAATGTCTCCGACTCCTACAAAACGCTCATCCCACTCCTGCTTGCTCAACGGGAACATGATGAAGCAGCGAAACTCGCCTTGCAGGCAGCTTCGCGAACCGATTCAGGATACGAACTCGTCGCAGCAATGGCGGGTCAGTTTGCGAGTCGCAGCCAACTCGACAAAGGAATCGAGCTGATCAAAGACGCGCTTGATCAAGCCGACTATTCAGTTGGAAGCCGACAACACTTGCTCCTGCATCGTGACCTCGGTCTTTATTACCGGCTCAACAATGAAATCGAAAATGCTGCCACTGAATATGAGATTGTCCTGAATGCAATTCTGTCCGGTGAAGTGGATGAAGAACTGCAGCTGGAGGTTCTCAAAGACCCCGGCAAGAACTTCGACGAATTCGGAGACACATTTCTCAAAGCTGGCCTTCCGGATCTGGCACTGAAAGCTTTCGAAGAAGCGTCGAAACACCGCGAAGCCAAACCCGGACTTCACAGCTTCAACCTTGCGACTGTCTTCCACGAGACAGGCAAACCCGAACAGGCATTGGAAGCACTGCAGGAATACTTCGACGCACAACTTCAGGGACGCGGACGCGCAGCCTATGAACTCCTCGAGAAAATCTTAAACGAACTCGGTCGGGAAGACGAACTGAATGAGCGACTGGACGAAATGTATGCCAAGGACGAATTCAATGACGTCCTGCGTTTCTTCCTCGCTGACAAAGTGCTGGCGAGCGAAGACCTTGAGCGAGCCAAAGAACTTTACCTTGGGTCAAACCCAGATGTCACCGATCCGCGTGCCATGGTCGGGCTGCTGCAAATCTACCGAGAAGAAAATGACTCAGACAATCTCCTCGACGTTCTCACGAAAGCGTTTCAAGTCATCCCCAGAGCCGAAGATCCCGAAGCATTGAATCGCCTTTCCGAAGATGTCCAACGTCTCTCGAGAGGGTTTGAGGAAGAACTCGAAGCGTTGAAATCGGACGAAGAAACCCTGAATGGAGTTTACGCCTCCGCTCGCACATTGGCGGAGGGAGACGATCCACAACTGCAGTTCATTCAGGCTTACTTCCTAGGAAAAATGGCCACGGAGACCGAGAACACCGAGGCTGCGATCGAATTTTATCGACTTGCGATTGCAATGCGGAACGATCCGCCACCGCTGCTTTATAGCGAACTCGGCGGATATCTGATCGATGACAAGAGCTACAAAGAGGCGATCGATCTGCTCAACGAAGCTCTGACGAATCCATCGGACTCACTGCAGAATGAACGTTGGAGATTCCTCTACTTCCTGACGTATGCCTATCAATTCGATGGCCAGACAGAACGCGCTCTCGAAGCAGTTGATGAGGCCCTGAACAACGCACCTGATCCGATCATGGGACGTCTCCTGTACCAGAAAGCCTGGATCTACTACCACAACCGAGATTGGGACCAGGCGCTGAAGTACTTCAATCAAGTGCTCAGCCAGTACGCTTCAGAGACGGACCTTGTGCAGGACACGCAGTTTCGTGTCTCCAACATCTATGTCGAACAGGGAGACATGGAACAGGGTGAGCAGGTCTTGCTTGATGTCCTCGAAACCGATCCCGAAAACACTCAAGCGAACAACGACCTCGGATATCTCTGGGCCGATCAGGACAAGAACCTTGAGAAAGCCCGCGAAATGATCCAGAAAGCTCTGACCGCCGAGCCGGAAAACCCAGCTTACCTCGACAGCATGGGATGGGTCCTGTACCGACTCGGAGAGTACGAAGAAGCTGCGAAGGTTCTTCAAAGTGCGACCGAACAAAAGCATGGGGACGACAGTACAATCTTTGACCATCTGGGTGACGCGCAGCTCAAACTCGGTCAAGAGGAAGAAGCCAAGGCGAACTTTCAGCGAGCGCTCGAAATCGAGAAAGAGAAAGAGCATCCCAGCGAAAAACTCTTGAAAGATCTGAGAAGCAAACTTCAGATTGAAGACGAGTCGACCGAATAACAGTTTCTTTGGTCGATCTGGCACTGCCGGTGCTAAGCTCGTGAAGTCTCAGCGCATCGATCAAATTTCCAGTTTGACATCGCTGGAACGGTTTCGAGATTTGTTGGCAATTGCGTCGCGGAGTAAGTCATCTTGACTATTGAGTTCTATTGTCCGGAGTGCGAGGCCTATCTGCGCGCGAACTCAACAAAAGCTGGACTCTCAGTTCAATGCCCTCATTGCAATCACCGAGCATGGGTTCCGTACGAGAGTGAACCGCAATTCGACGACGAAGATTTTCACGACTGGGACGAAGCCGTTGTCGATGATTCAGCGAGCGACTCCGCCCTGCTGGTTCGTGAAGAGAGGTTGAGTCCATCCTCTCAGATCGATGATGCTGCACAATCTCAGATTTCTAAGTGTCCAAGATGTGGATCACCGAAATTTCAGGGAATTTGCAAATGCACTTCCTATGAGATTGAACACGAAGAGGTCTCAACGGCTGTTCCTGGCGAAGTCGATCTCTCGCGTATTCTTTCCCAAACCTGGACAATATATACGAAGAATCTGCCGTCCTGTTACGCCGTCACACTGCTTGATTTGCTGTTCACCGTTCTGGGGCTCATTCTTTCCCTGATGATCGGCGGCATGTGTGCTGCCGTTTCGCAACAACCACCGGGAATCGCAATTCTTATCTTCTTTATTGTCAGCTTGATGGGTATGTCCCTCTGCTTTTCGATCCTGGCGGTTGGACACCTCAACTTTTACCTCGATCTGTGTCGCACTCGAACGCCAAATCTTCAGAAGTCTTTCGAAATTCGCGGCCCGATCGGAACTCTTCTCATCTCGGGGATCATCTACTGGATGACTTTCGTTCTGATCTTCCCCTTATTCTTTCTCTGGCCGTTTGGCCGCATCGTGGTCGACCAACATCAGCGGGGAGTTTCTCCGCTCAGGTCAGCGTTGCGATTGACGCTTCGCAATGTTGAAGTCTGCCTGTCGCTGGGAGTGCTTAAGATTGGGGCATTTTTTGCGGCAAACCTAATCCCTGTCGTGGGTCAGATTCTGATTGTTCCATATTTAGCAGTTCTTAACACAGTCGCTTACCTGCATCTCAACGGCGAGCAGGATTTTTTTGACGACTGACGGCTGCAGCGAAGTGTCGCATCATTTACTGAGTCATTTCGCATCACCCCCCTGACATGACTCAATCTGATGCACACAGAATGCACACGAATTGAGCAATTTTGTCCAATTCCCTACCAATGGGACTGGAAATCAGAATCTCAGGTTTTGGAAATCTGTTAGAAGTCCGTAAACTCGCATAGGAAGTAATTGACCCATAGGAGTTCTCAGCTAACATCTCGGTAACAAACCGAGTCAGACATCCGCGAATGGAATAGCGATTGCTTACAGTGACCGAACAGAAAGAAGGCAACAACATTGATTGCTTCATCGGAATCGCTCACTCAAATTGTCTGGCAACCGGAGTTCTAATCTATCGAAACAATCGAGAATTCGACTGGATTGAGACATCAGCGATTCCGCTGGTGAGTTTCTAAAGACTTTCCAGGTGCAAGGAAGAAAGCTTCCTGGAAGAAAAAGCTCACGCTGACCTGACCACAGGTCGCAATAACTGAGCTCAAAGACCGCGACCACGTTCCGCAGATGAAAGCAAAAGCTTGACTAGCGATTTCACTCCCTCAGGGGAGCAAGAACCGCCTACTGGAGCTTCCCATCGGACAGATTCCGGGAATGAAGCCTCAGAGGCCCAATCCTCAAAAAAGAATCCCTTACCTAAACAGGATGACAAGATGATTACTCACTTTGCCGAGCCAACAACTGAAACTCCAGTCCCAGTTGAAGGAACCGGCATCCAGGCCGAACCCGGCATCCACTCAGCTTCGGACAAAGAGGCCAAAGGTCCTCAGATTTCCGAGCAACTCGAAAAAGACCTCGTTCAGGTCTTCAAACTTCTCGCTGACGAAACACGCCTCAAGATTCTCTTTTTCCTCGGACGCGAAAAAGAACTGCACGTTTCAGCTCTCTGTGAGCGACTCGGTCAAAGCCAGCCAGCTGTCAGCCACCACCTCGCACTTCTGCGAGTCGCTGGTCTGATCGAACCACGACGTGACGGCAAGCACAACTTCTACTCAATTCAACAGGGACAGTTCCACAAGATCATGGGCGAACTGTTCCACAGCTTCACCGATGAAGGAAACTTCTCAGAAGTTCGCTTCGAAGATTTCATCTTCCGACAAGCCCGCAACAACGACTAGAACTTGTTGAGCTCTCGTTGGCAGCGACTAAGCTGCGAACAGGTTTAGAATTCAAGTCCTGAATTCACCGCCTCGTGATCCACTGGATCACGAGGTTTTTTTGTGCCCTTCGTTCGGTCGGATTTTGCTGCGAACAACGCTAGGATGGGGGAAATTTCTTTTCTCTCGAGAGTGGCAGAATTCATGGCATCGTCGTTCGCCCCTGTTAGAAGAATCCGCTTCCAGTTTGCGTCTTTCGCGATCTGCTTTCTGTGCCTGTTCCTCAGCGCCTGCAGTTCACCATCCCCCAGTGGCGACGATCCCGCAGTCGAATCTGAGTCATCAGAATCGAGTCCCGCTTCTGACGAAGCAGCGAACGCCAAAGCCAATGAACCGGCTCCATCCACAGCATCTGACGCAACGGAAGTTGAGGTCGAACAAGTCGCGATCACAGAAGAGAACTACAACAATCCACTCACTCCGGAGCAGCAATCCGAAGGTTGGATCAGCCTCTTCGACGGAGTCTCTCTTTTCGGCTGGGAGTCGACCAATCCAGAAACGAACTGGAGTGTTTCCAACGGAGCCATCACAGCTTCAGAGGGACCTGTCGGATTTCTCATGACAACAGTTCCCTACGCCGACTACGAACTGATCTGTGAGTATCGAACGCAAACAGGAACCAACAGCGGGTTATTTCTCCGCACAGAATTCCCTCCCGGGAACATTAAGACCGACTGCTACGAAGTGAATATCGCCGACGAACACCCCAACGGTTTTTTGACCGGCAGCCTCGTCAATCGCGAAAAAACGAGCGTTGACATCCCCACCAACAATGAATGGAACACTTTCCAAATCGCCGTCAACGGCGATCAAGTTGACATTCATCACAACGATCAGCAGGTTCTCAGCTACAACGCGAATGGCACTGTTGCTCCGCTCGGACGCATCGCCCTTCAGAAGAACTTCGGCAAGATCGAATTCCGAAAGCTCATTGTACGGCCTCTCAATCTGACGTCTCTGTTCAACGGAACCGACCTTACAAACTGGCGGGAAGTCCCGGACTCAAAGAGTCAATTCACCGTCGAAGACAGCACGATTCATGTTCAAGATGGAGCTGGTTTCCTCGAGACAGAAGAGACCTACAAGAACTTCATCTTTCAAGCCGACGCCAAAACGCATGCTGCCGAGTTGAACAGCGGATTCTTCTTTCGAGCAGAAACAGGAACTGCCGAAGCTCCGTCCAATGGTTATGAATTCCAAATTCATAACGGCTTCGACGAGAGTCGTGGGACCCCTAACAACTCCGGTACGGGAGCAATCTTTCGAAGGGTTGATGCCCGCTACGTTGTCGCTGATGACAACGAGTGGTTCACCTCCACGCTCATCACCTACGGTCCAAGAATCTGTTGCTGGGTGAACGGGTATCAGGTTGTGGACTGGGTCGACACTCGAAAGCCCGACCCGAATCCGCGTCGAGGGCTCCGAGTTGAAGCAGGTCACTTGAGCTTGCAAGGGCACGATCCGACAACCGATCTGTCGTTTCAGAATCTCAAAATCGCGGAGTTTCCAACTCACTCAAAAAGTGATGAGTAACTCGACCGACAAGAAGAAGAGACTCCTCGATGCGCCATAGCTCACTAATTCCAACAGCGTCTTGTAGAGAGCTGAATCGTATCAGGAGTTTTCGGACTCTTGTTCCAGGTACAACTGATTCGACTGGATAAACAACTCCACTGCCCGTGGAGTCAGGTATCGAATGCTCCGGCTGGCTTGTGCTCGCTCACGAATTTCCGATGCAGAAATGTCGATCGCGGGCATTGATGTGAGTAGGACTCGATCGGGATCGATCGTCGACGGGATCACCGGGCTTTCCCGACCTCGGTTGACGGCCACAAGCGTCGCCAGATCAAGAATTCTCTCTGGCTCTCTCCACTTCGGAAAATCGTCAAGTGAGTCCGCTCCGACCAGCAGAAACAACTCTGCCTCTGGATGCTCTGCGGCAATGGCTTCCAACGTCTCATAGGTGTAGCTGGGGCCCTTGCGTTTGATCTCGATCTCGGACAGACGAAGCCCGGCATTTCCCGCCAATGCAAAACGCAGCATCTCCAGTCGCAGCTTCGGAGGGGTGACTGGCCTTCCCTGTTTGTGCGGGTTCACGAAAGCTGGAACGAAACGGACCTCGTCGAGTGACAATGATTCGCGGATCGTTTCCGCAAGAATCAAATGCCCAAGATGAACCGGGTCGAAGGTTCCGCCGTAGATACCAATTCGCATTCTTTCGCCGCCGAGGAGTTCGAGTCCCAACTGAATCCAACCACTTTTGCAAACACATCATGAAAAGCGGCTTGCTCACGCGACGAAAAGGTACAGCTTCAGTGTACGAAAATGAAGGCTCGCAGAATCATCTGCGAGCCTTTGAGATTCAAGCGGATTCTAAAAAGCACGCCTTCCTCAACGGGTTGTCATGGCTGCAAGTCGACTTTGTAAATCGACAAGATGATTTCAACTGACAGTTTTGTTGACCTTACGCGACAGGAGCTCTTGATCGATCACCAACAGAGCTGAGATAGAGCACGCTCGAATCAAGCGGTTCGATCGGGTCCATCAAAGCGTGGGCTGCCTTGAGCACATCACGACGACTGATCAACCCAATAACACGACCGGACTCAATGACGGGCAGACGACGATAGTGAGACGTCATGAAGATCTGAGCGATCGACCATAGTCCCGTGTCAGGAGTGACCGTTGCCGCGTTTGTGTCTACGAAACTCTCGATTCGATTCGTTGGAGTCCCGCGTTCTGCTGCATCCATGAGCAAGCTGATTGATGACTTTTCAGAGAAGACCCCAAGATACCGCCCGTTCCGGTCCACAACGGGTGCTCCGGAAATCTTGTTTTTGATCAGCAATCCAATGACTTCTAACAGATCTTGATCGGGAGTCACTGTGATGACCCGCCTGGTCATGATGTGTCGAGCCGTCGTGTTACTTGTCACCATACTTTGCGTCCTCAATGAAAAAGGAGTGAGGTGTGTCATCCCCGTCAAAGAGTTCTCAGGGGATTCCGCGAGAAAGGATCACCATCCAGTTTGGCGAGAGGATTTTACCAAAAACGAGAATGTCTCATCAACAATATTTGATACCTTTATTTTGCGTTTGGTAATTTCGAAGAATTCATGAAAACAGGGCTTGACGAAAATACTCGAGAATGGCCCTTTTCGAGCGGATCTCCCTTTACCTCATGGGTTTGCATTGCCTTCACAGATTCTGTAATCTGCTTCCTCGAGGTGCCGAAAGGCTATCTCCCTCGCGGTGGGGTCCTTAGGAACCAGGTCAGGCGGGAAACCGAGCAGCCTTAACTTTTGGCTTCAGGTGCTGGGGAGGTAGCCTTTCGGCTCTTTCTTTTGAACCAGCATGCATTCTTGTTTGAGCATCGCCGAGAGCAAAAAACGGGCACCAGCAGACACGAGGCGACAACAGGACACCGATCTAGCTTAGGGTGTGCCGCCAATTCTCAAGGTTGTCCCTGGCTGGAGACGATGATCCCCTCCTGTCAGAGTCGGATTCTCTGACCGAATCCGAGACACACCTTTTGGCGATCCGTAATAGCGAATCGCGATCGATTCGAGAGTTTCACCCACTTGCACGACGTGCCGACGCCCTTTCGGTGGGGGAATGAAATTAAGCGGGAGGACCGGTGTTTTTTCCGAGGCGGAAATCTGCAGCGAATCACCAGCAGCTTGCGATTCGTCCGCCCCGTTTGATGGAGCCGATTCGACTGTCGTGATCTTCGATTCTAAACTCCGATCACCAGACGGCGGGATTCGAAGCGTTAACCCGGGCCTCAAATCGTCGGGGCTGTCGAGCACATCCCGGTTGGACTCGAAGATCTTCTGAAAAAGACTTGCCTGCCCCAGCGTACGATGGGCAATTCCTGACAACGTATCCCCTGGCCGCACAACGTAAGACTGCTCCAACTCCGATTCGGAAACACTCGATGCCACTGACGACTCTGGCACTAGACCCGAGCGAGTTGCATTAAGAGCACTCCCCGTCGACGCATCGAGATACCTTTCGTTCTCTGAAACTGCACCCGATTGTGATTGGACAGAAGTCTCTTTTCGCCCAGCGACATCGGCTTCCCGATTTAAATGATACGGTTGGTCCGCATCCGCAGGGATGAGAGATTCCGGTTGGACTGTTGAGCGCTCGTCACGACTGGATGTCACCGTCGATTCTGGTCGAGCCTGCTCACGATTGCTGACATCGTCATGAACTGTCGAGGCTCCATCCGCAATCAACGTTCTTTCGTCACGCTGATAGTGCCGAATCGGAAGAAACTCGATTTCTGAGTCGTCCGGGATTTCTTCGACGGAAGACGTTTCTGAAGAAGGCTTCACGATGACGCGTGGAAAGCAGAATGCGATCGCAAATCCCACAACGAGGATTCCTAACGCCAAGCCAAGTTTGGCATCGCTTCGCATATCTTTGGATAAGTTTCAGAATGGCTTCGCGGACGACACGTTCGGAAGTTTCGAACAACACTCTCTTCTTCGGTCGTCGGCGTCGATTGCATCGACTGAGACCGGAAACTTGAGCCACACTTCCTTCGACTCGCCAACGATTCAACAATTGGCGCGACAGTCCGCCTCGTGGCGATCTTTCCGACTCTGGCTGCTCTGACGATCAGTCCATTTTTCCGAGTTCTGGCGTGAGCAGCATGCATCATCCCAAGTCTTTGGAAACACCATCTGAGAGTCAGTTCAAAACGAGCCAAATTGAGGTGATCGGTCGAAAGCTGCTTAGAGTCGTAGACACTGCGACGGCGAGTCTTAGAATGAATGGACGAAATTTCTTGAGGTTCGATTTAAGGCAGGTCATGAATCAAAATATTCAGCGTTTGACGTGGGGAATCCTGATCGCTGTCAGTTCGACGCTGAATGCTCAAGAAATCATTACGATCCCCGAGATCCCTGTTGAGTTCAGTGCGGTCGACAACAATAACTTTCTTCTGACTCTGACACGGTCGCAGGAGTCGACAGTCGTTGTCGAAATGCTGGGGCGAGACGGGAATCCACTCGGAATTGGGACCGGATTTGTCGTTCGATCTGATGGGCTCATTGCAACCAATCTGCACGTCGTCGGTGAAGCTCGTCCGATTCGAGTCCGCCTGTACGACGATCGCGAGTTTCAAGTCACCTCGGTTTATGCCACAGACAAACTTCGCGACGTCGCTTTAATTCAGATCGACGCCACTGATTTGACTCCCCTGCCTCTCGCAGAACCGGATTCGCTCGACCAGGGTGAAGTCATTTTCGCACTCGGCAATCCGCAAGGGTTGGAGCACAGTGTCGTGACCGGAGTCGTTTCCGGGTTTCGAGATGGCGAAGGCGAGATGAAGCTGATCCAGTTGGCCATTCCCATCGAACAGGGAAACAGTGGAGGCCCCTTGCTCGACATGGATGGACGAGTTCACGGATTGCTGACTCTCAAGTCGCGATTGACGGACAACCTTGGCTACGCCGTTCCGATTGAAGCTGTCCATGATCTGCTCGAATCGCCAAATCCTGTGCAGATGGAGCAATGGCTGACAATCGGAGCCTTGAACCCAGAGCGGTGGGAACCTCAAGGTTCAAGCGTGAATTGGAGACAACGGGCAGGCGAGATTCATGTCTCGGGTCAGGGAGATGGCTTTGGTGGACGTGCACTTTGTCTTTACCGAGGAGCCCTGCCGGAGTTGCCGTTCGAGGTGGCAGTAGACGTTCTCGTTCACGAAGAAGACGGAGCGGCTGGTCTGGCCTTTCATTCCGACGGAAGTGACATTCATTACGGATTCTATCCGAGCAGCGGCGCCTTAAGACTCACACACTTCAACGGGCCGACGGTGTACAGCTGGAACGTTCAGCAGAACCAGATGACACATCACTGGATTCCAGATTCCTGGAACAGAATCAAAGTTCGAGTCGAGCCCGACCGACTTCTCTGCTACTGCAACGATGAGCTGATTTTCGAACAGCCAAATCCGCAGCTCGATTCCGGGCGAATCGGACTCGTCAAGTTTCGGCACACGACAGCTTCATTCAAGCGATTTCAATTCGGCTCTGAACTTCCAGATGAACGTCCCAGCCCTGAGGTCTTGGCGCGAGTCAACTCGCTCGCGAGTGAGGTTCCGGTCGCCAACCCAATTCCGATCGACTTCGTTCGAAAACAAACAGACCTCGATATGGTCGGACAGAAAGCATTGCACTCCGCTGCGCAAACGCTGGAAGCACAAGCGCAACAACTGCGTGTACTGGCCAGAGAAATCCACGAAGAACAGACGCGGACGGAACTCGTCGCAAAGCTTGAAAGTTCCCCGCCTGAATTGCTTGAAGCAGCTTTGCTCATCGCACGACTGGACAATCCTGATCTGAACGTTGACGAGTATCGTCAGGCTGTCGATGCACTCGCGCAGCGTTTTCTGGACTCGACCTCAGACGAACTGACTCCTGCAGACAAGCTCGACGCGTTTCACGAGTTCCTCTTCGAGAAGAACGGTTTTCATGGCAGTCGAACGAACTATTACAGTGCGTCAAACAGCTACCTCAACGAAGTGATTGACGACCGCGAAGGACTTCCTCTCACCCTCTCGCTACTGTACATCGAGCTTGCAGAACGAGTCGGGTTAACGGCATCCGGAATCGGCTTGCCCGGACACTTTCTGGTGCGTGTTGATCTTCCAGAAGAAGAAAGATTCATCGACGTTTTCGACAAAGGGACCGTGCTCAGCGAGAAGATGTGCCGCCAACGGGTGCGGGAAATGACAGGTCTGACATGGCGAGACAGCTATTTAGATCCACAAGATGCAACGTCCATCATCAAGCGCATGCTGAGAAACCTGATTGGTATCGCGAATTCAGATTCCGACCTCGAAGCAGCTCTTCGCTACACGCGAACGTTGCTCACGATCGATCCAACTTCTGTTGAAGATCGACTCTATAAAGCGGTGCTCTGCTACAACACAAAACGCTGGGACGAAGGGCTGGAAGAGGTCGGAAAAGTTCTTCAAGAGCAGCCACCTGAGATCGAACTTGATCGCGTGCGTGAACTTCAAGACGCAATTCTCGAACGACAAAGAAACGCGGGATCAGGGAGCGACTGAGGCATCATCGACTGCTTCCAGAGTCAACTCGTACGATCCAACATTGTTCGAACGGTTGTTGCCAAAGTCATTCACCCGAAACATCAGTAAGCCGCCGACTTCTGATCGGACCAGTCCTGATTTCCCGATGTCGACAACTTCCATTCTCTTCTGATTCGATTCATTAACTTCTGCCGGATCAACTAAAACAGCTGCCATCAGTCGACCTACGGGAAACCCATTCGCGTATTCAAACGTGATTCCCTGAGGTTCACTTACCCAGTCAACTGGAGACGAATCGAGCACAGCTTGGCCGTCTGCAGTGACTTGAACTCCTTCACCGGCCTTCAAGTCATAACCTGACGACGTCCACCCTTGATCCGCCGCGATAGTAAGAGTCGCAGTCGGAGGAAGATCAACTGGAGGCTCAGTCCCCACGACAAACGCATTCGCTTCGAACTCCCATCCGAAATCAATGGCTCGGCAAAATTCTTCCCACTCTGCTTCGAGTAGCCACATGTCGGGAGCGAAGAGCTGTTCGGCGGTCTCAACAAAACCAGGGCCGATGAGATGATCGCGAAGCTGCCGGAACCGCTTTTGGTATCGAGGGTGAGTGTCCAGAAATTTGCAGAGTGCCCAACTCCAGGCGTAAGGAGTTGAACGCGATCTGCTGAATTCGACCTCCCCAAGTTCGCTCACTTCAACGACACTGAGAGCTCTTCCTGCTTCGACTTCTTGACGAATCATGTCGATCCGCCCGAAACCGAGAAAGTCTTTCGGAGAGTCCGGCATCACGCCAAACTCCAGGTGTCCGCGTTCATTGAACCGATGGGTCCCGTAGAAGTCCGCCATCCCTTCGAGGTACCACAGGGGAGGATGAATTCCCGGAACACGCATCATGAAACAATGCGTCGCTTCGTGAATGGCCAGATGGCGTCGATAATAATCGAGTTCCTGGTCATACATCCAAAACTCTTGTCCGGAGTGTTGACCATGCTGAAACCCTGCTAACTTCGCCGGCAACAACCCGGCAGCCAGAAACCGGTCACGATCGCCAATGAGGTAACCGGACATCTGAAACTCTTTTTCGTCGCGAGCGGGCGGCAAGGGACCGTAGTCTTCAAGCAATCGCTCGTAGACGAGATCAATCACCGGAGGGATGTTGCGAGCGATGTCTTGATCGACGTCGGTATAAAGACGCAGACGCTTAGACTCGATGACGTCAATGTCCGCGTTTTCCAGCACTTGAGGGTCGACAACACGCCGATCGTCGTCAGGGCGAAAGATCAGCCCCGGCTGTGTGTCGATCACTTCATCGGAATTTGAAGTCTCAGCTTCTTTGTTTGAAACTGTTTGCTCATGTTCGGCAGCAGGCGACCTCGTCGTCACCACCGGCCCCTCAAGAGCAGACCGAGTCGGCTCCTGCGGAGATTGCGAATCGTTGCAACCGACACCGCACATTGTCAGTGCGATTGCAACAATGCGACTTTGCCAACGGTTCAATTCCGAGGCGTCCACAATCTGCTTACTCCGTCAACTCAATTGTTGCTCCACCCTGTCGTGCCGATTCCAGGCAAGCGTCCATGACGATTTGCGTTTTCAATGCAGCTTCCGGCCAGAACGGATCGACTTTTCCACTTAACACGAGGTCACTGAAATTGCGGAAGAGATTCACTTCCTGCGCGTCCGGTGCGTTGTTGCTGTATTCGGCGACAGCATGCTGTGTTCGGTGACGTTCCATCACAAACTCACAGCCATCGACATTGAAGACCGGCTTGTTGACTTCGAATCCAAGTTCATTTCCAAAGTACGGCAATACGAAATCGTGAAGTTGCAGATTCCCTTTGGTACCGCTGACATGAACAAGCTGCTGATGGTCGGTTCGGAATGAGTTGTAGAATCCGGCGGAAACTCCTCCGTCGAATTGAAGCTCCCCGACAAATTCCATTGGAACTGGATTCGGGCTGTCCGCTCGACCATGTTCGCCGAGTTGTCTACCCGAGACGGTTTTCGGCAGTTGATAGTTCATCACGAACAGACACATTCGAATCGTATACCAACCGAGATCGCCGACACACCCTTGCGGCTCGAGTTCGCTGCTAACGCGGATGTTGTTCTGGACAAACTCTTCAGGAGCACAGAAGGAAAAGTGCGTTTGAATACGGCGAAGCTGACCGAGGTTGTTTTCGTCGTCGAGAACTTTTCGAATCGCTGGCAGTCGCTTGGAGTGCATGTACATCACCCCATCCATGAACTGAACGTTGTTCTCGCGGCAGGCGTCAATCATTTCACGCAAGTCCGCAACTGAAACGGCACATGGCTTCTCGCACATCACGTGCTTGCCCGCCTGAGCAGCTTTGATCACCCACTCTTTGCGGAGGCCAGTCGGTAGTGGAACATAAACAGCATCGATATCGTCACGGTCGAGAAGCGTTTGATATCCCTCGACAGCATCTGGACGATCGGCAACCGGTCGACTCATCTGGCAGGCATCGATGAATTGCTCCGAGCGTTCTTTGGAACGGCTGGCGACTGCGACCAGCTTTCCATTCCCTGAATTGCGAATGGAGTCCCAGTTTTTCATCGCGATGGCAGCCGCTCCGAGCACTCCCCATCGACACTTCTTGTCGGTCATTTAATCAGTCTTTCAAAATTGATCAGATGGCGAGATGGATTTCCGCACAGTGACGTCTTCGATCAAGTGGATCGTTCTCTTGACTCGCGGGAATTCGCCAAAACCATTCCGAGATATGCACTTACTATTTCATGAATCTTCCGACACATCGCTGTCAGATCAGACTGTGAGAAGACTCAGACGGTTTTCGGGGGGCCTTCGAAGCATCTTTGAGTGTTTGTTTTAAAATCGCAACCGAACCGATTTAATTTGAGAAGAAGTCGCAGACGCCTTGCGATTTTCGATAGATCAAAACTTTCCCGAACGTCGCTCTCGACCGGGCAAAACCTCCAAACACGTCGTCCACCAACCGGTTTCAATCGTCTGAACGAATTCATCCGGCAGTTTTTCTGCCTTCATTTCAGCAATCAAACGCTGATAGTCGTACTCCAGCGGCACGAACTCTACCTCAACTTCTCCGCCACTGACGGTTAAAAGCGTATACCAGACGTTGCGGTTTCCGTCGTTTTCTGGCCTCCCCAGAACACCGACGTTGATAAAACGCCCGCCATTTGAAAGTTCCCGTTCCCAATGCAGACCGGTATGCGTTCCGCAGATGACGTCGCACTCGAAGTCTCGGGTCAGCTTCTCCAGAAAGTGCGAACTCGTCGTCGATTCCCAGAGGAACTCATTTGTTTTGCGGGGGCTCCCATGACAGAGAAGGAACTGCTGGCCTTCAATCTCCAGCCGAATTTCTGGCGGCAAGTCTCGTAACCAGCGTCGATTCGTTGGGTCTGTGTTCTCGTAAGTGTACTCGTAGCTGATCTGCGCGAAGTAATTGTCTCGAGGGTCGGTGTATCCGCACTGACAGTCATTCAAATCGTGACCGATGCTGTGATCGTAATTCCCCTGCACGACTCGCACTTGATGGTCAAACAACAGCGGGAAGACCTTATCGGGGTGTGGTCCGAAGGCGCCTAAGTCTCCCAGGCAAAACAGATCATCAACACCTCGTGCTTTCGCGTCACGAATCGCAGCTTCTAGAGCCACCCAGTTGTTGTAGACCCCTCCAAAGAGTGCAACTCGCGTCTTCCCCATCTTCCACTTTCACTTCGTACCAATACTTTGCGATGCTGAGAGGCTCCGCCGTTACTCGCGGCGACTGGACGAGGGATTCGTGCAAATGGAACCGTACTGGTAACACGTGAAGCACGCTCCGTGAGCGATCTCGAACGGCTGCATTGAGTCACTTAGTGACTCTCCGAGAATCGAGTCAGGACTCTCCACGAGAATCGGGCAAACATGCACTCCGCGATCAGAAACGAGTCGACTGTGGCTGCATACGAGAATTGACGAATCGTACTCTTCCATCATTTTCTCATCGACGCGCTCATACGTTTCGTAGCCGCAGGTCCGTTGCGACTCAGCCCCGATTTTAAGACGAGGGAGCAGTTTCAGCCGGGGACGATCATAGCCGTGGTTCGCGAGAACATCTCGAAAACGCGACAGAATCTCATCGTCTTCGTGGTCCTCCCAGGTTCGCGTCATGGTGATGATCGGAAGAAACCCATGACGAACCAATGACTCTACGCCTATCATGGCACGTTCAAAAGTTCTCTCTCCCCGAATCGGATCGTTGATTTCCGGCGTGGGACCGTCGATCGAAACGCGAAACTCCAGTGTGAATCCGGACTCGTCCTCAGCACGTCTCAGTCGCTCGAGCCAAGCATCTTTGAGAACAGTTCCGTTGGTGAGGACGGTAGCAGGGCCAAAGGTGAGTGTCTCTTCCAGTATGGGAACCATTTCCCGATTGAGAAACGGCTCGCCGCCTGTGAAGTAATACTCCTTCACTCCCAGAGGAACGGACTCCAACAAGTATTTGCGAACTGTCTCAAGAGAAAGAAAACCGAACGAGTCGTTCTTCGGGCTACAACTGATGAAGCAGTGATGACATTCCAGATTGCAAAGCGTTCCGGCAACCTGAAACCACAACTCATCGAGATCATTGATCTCCACTTGCGGAGCACGTTCGATTGAAAGTGACTCGGCTTCCATACACGTTGACTCTGAGAAAACTGATTGACTGGACGAACTCGTCTCTTATTGAGTGTGACAAGAAACGGACTCGCTGAAAACTTAGAAAGCTTCACACGAGAGCATCCGCAATCAGAAGGACAGTTTCGGTGAACAAACTCACCAAAGATGTCGAGTCTTCCTATCCTTCGCGTTGATCCAGCGTGATCGAATCCGAAGGCTCAGACATGAAGTCGACGACCGTTTCAATCGCCCGCAGCATTTGCTTTTTGTCGACTTCGTGCACGTCGATTTTCTTTCCGATCTCTGGCAACATCGTCAACGTGAGTCGGCCTCCAAGATGCTGCCGGAACTCTTCAAGCCCTTCCAGCAACGTCTCTGTTTCATGAAGCATTGGATGATTCAAGTGCAAACCGAGGTTGCGGAGGCAGTGCAGGACACGCTCCGCGTCCTGTTTCGGCAAACCATGCACGAGCGAAGAATAAACCGTGTCAACAGCCACACCGATCGCAACAGCTTCTCCGTGGCGAACCTCAAAGTTGGTCATCGGTTCCAGCTTGTGGGCTGACCAATGTCCATAATCTAAAGGACGGGCTTCAAGTGCTTCGAAGGGATCTCCACCGGCTGTGATGTGTTCGATATGAAGCTGGGCCGACCTGCGAATGACCGGTCGTGCTGCCTCCATGTCGCGTTCACGAATCCGATGTGCGTCACGTTCAATGCGTGCGAATTCTTCTGCATCTTTCAGCAGAGAAACCTTCACTGCTTCCGAGAAACCGTTGCGAAACTCGCGATCCGGAAGCGTTTCCAGCATCGCCTCGTCATTGATGACTGCCCATGGGACGTTGAACGTGCCAATCCAGTTTTTCTTCGCGAACAGATTGACGCTGTTCTTCACCCCGACTCCAGAGTCAGCTTGAGCCAGCGTCGTTGTAGGAATCCGAATGAGTCGAATCCCGCGATGGGCAATCGCTGCTGCAAAACCGACCGCATCGAGAACTGCTCCTCCCCCGATGACCACAACATAGCTGCGGCGATCAAGATCTGCCGCGTTCATGCACTTCAACATCCGCTCAATGATATGGATGTCGTTCTTGACCTCTTCCCCGCCCGGGCATGTCTGAATGTTGCCGACGATATTCAATTCGTTTGAGTGCGTATTAGCGAATCGACGGATCTTTGAACTGAGATTTGGTAGGGCTTTCGCCAGCGATTCATCGACCCAGAATTGAACTCTGGGAATGCGATCACCTGAAGGTTCCAGAAGGTCTGCCAGGACATTCTGGTCACGTCCAAACAAATCCATCGTGAAGCGCAATCGATGCACGCAGGGGACGTGAAATTGAATGTCGAGTGAATTGTTCTGTGAGTCGGCACCCTCTGGGTGGGATGTAAGTTCTCGGTTCATGACGACTTTATGGCAGGGACAGCGAAAAATCGGCTGCTGTAGTTCGAAGGGAGTCCGCTAGGGACGCAGGATTGATCAATATAGTTTTGCGCATTGAATGAGGTGTTGCAAGTCAATCCCCGCACTGGCTGACAGCTTTGCTAGACCCACGTGTCGAAACCAATCACATCGGCTCATCAGGATGAGCGACTGAGAAATCGGGTTTCTGATCTGCACCTTCATTTGTGTGAAGTTCCTGAACGGTTGGACGACGACGACGTAGCGCTTTCTTCGGAATCAGTTGCCGCATCGACTCCAGTTTTCCGAAGCAGAGCAGTCGATCGCCTGGCTCCAGAATGCGATCCGATCGCGGATTGGGGATCACGGTCGTTCCGCGATACAGCGTGAGTGCGTTGATATCTTTCTCTCGCAATCCAGACTCGGCAACAGTCCTTCCGATGTATTCCGAGCCTTCCGGGATATGAATCTCAGAAACGCCGTAGCCCCGGCTGACAGTCAGACGCTGGCGAATGTCGATCTCAGGGAAGTCGACCTGAGCTGCGATGTAATCGATAATCGAGCCAGCGATGTCCAACTGAGTGCAGGTTTCAATTCCTTCGAGGCCCGGAGACGAATTCACCTCCATGATCTGCGGTCCATCCTTCGCTTCAAGCATGTCGACCCCCGCAACACGGAGGCCCATAATCTGAGCCGCTCGGACAGCCGCATCGCGATATCGTTCATCCAGCTCGACCGGTTCGGTCTTGCCACCACGATGGACATTGCTCCGGAACTCCTGCCCCTGCGCAACACGTCGCATCGCTGCCACGACCTGATCGCCGACGACGAAAGCCCGCACGTCTCTTCCTTTGCTTTCCGAGACGAATTTCTGAACAAGCACGTTTTGCTTCGTGCTTTGCAGCGTTTCAATAATCGCCTCAGCGACCTTCACCGTGTCCGCGAGAATGACTCCCACGCCCTGAGTTCCCTCGAGGAGCTTGATGATCACGGGAGCCCCACCGATCCGTTTGATGGCAGGCAAAACATCAGCCCGATCACGCACAAACGTCGTTTGTGGGATTCCGATCTGATGTCGACTCAAAATCTGGAGGCTTCGAAGCTTATCGCGAGAGTTAGCAATTCCATTCGAACTGTTGGCCGAATAGATATCCATCTGCTCAAACTGGCGAACCACTGCAGTGCCGAAGTACGTAATGGAAGCTCCGATTCGGGGAAGAACAGCATCGTAGTGCTCGAGCTGTTGGCTTCGGTAGTAGAGCTCTGGTTCCCCTTCTTCCAGATCAATCGCAAATTTCAACGTATTGAGGACCCGGACGGTATGGCCGCGTTGACGCGTCGCTTCAACCAGTCGACGAGTGCTGTAACACTTCGGGCTACAAGAAAGAATGGCGAGTTTCATTGGATTGGGTCGATTGGAACTGAAAAACTGATGAGGCGACATGCTTACCGAACTTTGAGCCACCGGACCCACACACGGCAAAACCGAACACTCAAAGCCAAATTCATTGTAAAACCTATCGCTCAAGATTTCGAATCTTCTTCTGTGACCACCTTTCCACGCTCTGATTGAGTCGGCAACTCGCTCAACGAAACTTCACCCCAGCTCGAAAAGTCCGGCTCTGCTCATCACAGCCTCAGGGATTCAGTTGCAGCGGCTATTGTCGGCAAAAACCGCTGATCGACTGTCCCTTCCCCACCCGCACGGAACTTCGAGGTTGAGGCGTTTTGGTGCAGTTTGTATGCAGCACGCCATCGTGATTACAACGTCCCGTCCTGCGCCCAGATCTTAGATTCTCGACAGCTTACTTCCCGACCAGTCCGAGTTCCCGATGACTACACGAACCGGGTCAACGGTTTGCGGCACATTCCATGCTTCGTGAAACCTCTCCAAGGATCATTTGATGTTCTGGAGTCGATCGAAATTCAAACGAGCCTGCACGCATCGATATTTGGACATGTGGGCGTTTATGAGTCTGCATCCAACGAATATCGAGTTGCTTCAACGTCTCAAGAAGGCGGACGATCAGCGATTCGGCGCCAATATGGATGTCTGCGGAACCGTTTCCGAACGCAACATCTCTGACGATTCCTGGGACTCAACCCACATCGTGGGGATTCGATCCGACATTTGGCACCCCAACCCGGAACAACGTGAGCGGATCCTTCGCAAGATTCTGGAAGATCGTGAAGAGTGGTTACGAAAGAAACATCAACGGACCGGGAAACTGAGCGTCGCCAAGGAACGCGAGTTTCAGCTGCGTCTCGAAAAAGATCGGGTCATGTCGACGCAGCCGGAAGAGATCGAGAACCGCAGACTCGTTCTCAAGCTTTTTCGGACCGGGACGAAACGCATCAACTGGGCGGGCTCAATTGAAGAAGTCGTCTCAAGAGAGGTTCACAACTCGCTGGGAGCCAAACGTACGATGCTCTCGTTCGCGAGTTCGCTCGAGCGGTACGAATACATGACCCTGCTGCAAGAGAACAACCGCCTGCTGCGTTTTCCGTCGACATTCAGCTTCAGCTATTACGACGACAAGCAAGACCGAATGTGTTACCTGAGGATCAAACGCAAGTGGGTTTCAATCGGAGCGGACTATTCGATTGTCGGTCAGAATGGCATTGTTGGTGAGATTGACGGTGCGCTGATCGGACTCGGGTACAACGCACACATTCTGATTTATGATGAAATGCTGGCGGATGACAGGCGGTTTGTTGACTTGATTACGCTGTTCGCCACAACGGTTGGGTATCAATCAGTTCTCAGACGCTCGGTGAAGCGGCGAATTCGAGCGGTGCGGGCGGGATTGAGCGTCCAGAGTGCCATCGAGGATGAAGAATTCGACCTCCTTAGAAACCCGCGTTCGAGAGGAGCAGCGTGATTCTAGAGCAAGTTGCTCTTCCCAATGCACTCGCTTGCACTGTTTCATAAGTTGAAAGGGCTGTGCTCGCTCAAGTGAGATCGTGCACACAAAATCAGAAAGTGCTCCATCTTTCACGACAGCGCGCCTTCTCAATTGAACGACGTTTCTTCAGTCGTCTGTCGAATGATCAGGTTGAGGTGATTGCGAATCGAATCCCACGCTTGGCGATGAGACTGATCATTTGACAGCGTGTCCAGAAGACTCAGCGCTGCCTGAGCAGTTTGATGACACGATCTCGATTCTCCCTCCAGGAATTCGATCTCGCATTGGAGAACAAGAGCCCGAAGTCCATCGTTGGATTCTCTAGAAAACGACTGGTTTTCCAGCAGCGATGAAAGACAGTTCCTCGCGCCGGTCACATCACCAGCGTCGAGGTCCGCTCGTATCAACGCCAGATACGCAGCCACTCTCACATCGGCTTCCAGATGAATCAGGGACATCAAAAGCCGTCGGGCGCCCCCTTTCTCTCCTTCTGCAATCAGGACATTCGCGTGACGAAGTAAAAGCTCGTAATAAGTCTCTTCTTCAACTTCGATGAACTCGTCTCGGAAGATCGCGCTCGTCGCCCGCTGAAGCGCTCGCTTCACTTCGTTTGAGTCTCCGAGTTGCGTCCAAAGACTTGCTTTCGCCATGCAGATTCGAACCACCCAATCATTCGAATCGGTCATCGAAGCCAGTTCGAGACCTTCATTCCAGACTTCCATCGCTTCGAACGGAAGATTGTCTTGTTCAAGTTCGTGCCCGCGTTGAAAGAGTGCTTGCGGGGCACATGCCACACCCGATTCAGAGGTCGCGGATGGGGAAGACGGCTGTCTCTGTTTGCTATGAAGCTGCTCGACTTCATCCAGAATTAGCTTCGCAGTTGCATTTAAGCGCAAGTCAGTCATGTGCCCACACCAGGGGCGGCGAATTATTGGAGAATCTACGGAGGACAACCTGAGAAATCCAAGTATTGTGGTTGAAGTCCACCAATGTCAACCATCCCGAATCACCTGTCATTCAGACTCCTCCGAAGTCGCGAACGTGGCATCGACAGTTGTTAAGCCTTGTGAACAAACTGTTTCGGGAAGACCTTGTTAGAGAGTCTCGAATCAGCTTTCACTGACGAATGCGGTTTCATGACGCTATTCAGTTCGAGGAAACCCATCCGAACAAACGCTGAGAAATCCCGGAAAGCGGTCTATACTATGGGAATTCCAAAGTTGCATTGACGTAATGAATGTTCAAGGACTAACAAGGTTGAGGACGAAGAGGCTCGCCTTCGTCCGAGCAACGGCTCACGAATTGGCTTGAGGAACTATTCAGATGAATTCGGAAGAAGCGATCCCACTCACCTCGCGCACGGAACGACGGATCACAACCCTGCAGCAGCACGTCCTGCAGGAACAGCATCGTTTTCCGGGTGCATCTGGGCAATTCTCGTGGCTGATGTCAGGCATCACGCTGGCAGCCAAAATGATTCAGGCCCAAGTGCGTCGAGCTGGTCTGACCGATCTTCTCGGTGAACATGGTGAAACCAACGTTCAGGGAGAAGTCCAACAGAAACTCGATGTTTACGCCAACGAGGTACTCGGCGAGTGCCTCAGCCATCGTGAAAGCATCGGAATTCTGGCATCTGAGGAGAACGAAAAGCCTGCGTTGATGCACCACGATTCTCCCAATGCAAATTACGCCGTCATCTTTGATCCGCTGGATGGCTCTTCGAATATCGACGTCAACGTGAGCGTCGGAACGACTTTTTCAATCCTGCATCGTCCACACGGGGAAGACTGGAACAAACCGGAGAAGTGGATTCAACAGCCCGGAAGCCGCCAGGTCGCTGCCGGATATGTTCTCTACGGCTCATCGACAATGCTTGTTTACAGCGCAGGGAACGGCGTTCACGGATTCACACTCGATCCGACAATTGGCGCGTTCGTTCTGAGTCATGAGAACATTCGCATGCCCGAGCAAGGCAAGTACTACTCGCTCAACGAAGCAAACTCGGATCAGTTCCCCGAAGTCTATCGTCAATACATTGACCATCTCCGACAGGGACAACTCAACCACGCGTACTCATCGCGATACATTGGCTCGATGGTCGCCGACTTCCATCGCACGCTCTTGAAAGGGGGAATCTTCCTCTATCCCCCAACCGAATCGCATCCAGACGGAAAATTGCGGCTCCTGTACGAAGCGAACCCGGTGGCGTTTCTCGCTGAACAGGCCGGTGGAATCGCCATCGACGGGGACCGACGAATACTTGATATCGAACCCGAAGGAATTCATCAGCGAACTCCACTCGTGGTCGGCAGCCGCGTCGAAATGGACGCATTCACTGAGATGATGAAAACCGCGAGCAGCGTGACCGCCGGATAATGTTCATGCTCGAACGCATTTTCTCTCGAAACATCCATTGTCCTGAAGTTCAGAACGACACTTCGACGCCGAGGGATTGCGCAAGCTGTTTGATTTCTTCGACAATCGAACAGTGAAGCGGAATCCCGGTCGTTGAGAATTCCTTGAAGCTGTCAGCCCCTTGCTCGCCGGGGAGCCGAAAGCTTTGACAGCCCTCATTCGCCTTTTCCCTCATCTCCGCGACTGCGACATCGACTCGCTTCTGAAAGCGATCGGTTTCGGTGAAGTGCTCGATGTCGAGAACAATAAAAAAGTGCTGTGAGTCGTCGCTGGAATCGGTTCCCTTCTTCCGAATGGCCATCTGCCCACCCGCAAGCGGGCCCGCGACGATCGATCCGAGCAGAGACAGGCCAAATCCGAGTTCTCCTCCCAGTGGCATCAAAGCGGCAGCAGCTTCAATGTCGGATGTTGGCTGGCCTTCCGTATCGAAGGCAATCTCATCCGGTATCGATACTCCAAATCGTTTCAGTAGACTCAGCTTCCCCCAGGACTCCACGCCACAAGCTGTATCAAAAACGATCGGTGGCGAGTCTTTCCTCGGGATCGCATAAGCAAAGGCGGCGTTTCCGACTACTCCTATCGTCGTTCCTGGAGCTGCAACGGTCGCACCACCGGTGCTGCTGAATCCAATCGCGATCAGCCCTTTCTCACTGGCCATGCGAAGTGGAACGGAAAGCGCGCCGAGCGTTTGACTGTTTCCAATACAGGAAATCCCAACGCCTGACGACTTGGCTTTCGCGATCGCAGCTTCAACACCCTTCGTTGCGGCCAGATGCCCCAGTGCTCGTCCTCCATCGAGGATAGAAAGCACATCATTTTCGTCGACGATTAGAACCCGGGCGCGCGGATCGACGTCACCGCAATCAATGGCAGAAACTAAATCGAGAATGCGTCCGCACCCATGCGAGGGAATCCCGTACAGGTCAGCTTCGACCAGACGTTGAGCTGCGACGGTCGCATCGAACTGAAAGAGGCTCTTCTTGACGAGAATCTTCTCGATGACAGCTACAATTTGTTCGACCGGAATTCGAATCTGATCGGGAGAGTCAGTAGGAATCGGAATCGATGGCGACATGGCAACTTCAGACTAGATTGAGAACTCAACGAAGGTTGATATCGATGCAGAGGGTAGCTGGATTTGCGAAACGAGTCACGCATGGACGCTTGCTGATATTATTCAGAATCGCCATTCTGGAGTCGAATCTCTCTCACCCACAAATACTGCTCCCTGCAGTCAGCAAGAAATCCATCATCAATGAATCTCTTCCCCCGCAGCATCATGCACTCGTTGATTCACTGCCTTGGCATCATTCTAGTCAGCACGAGTTTCCAACTGCATGCGGCCGAAAAACCGAATATTGTCTTCTTCTTTATCGATGATCTCGGATGGACAGATCTTGGCTACATGGGGAGCGAATACTACGAAACTCCTCATATCGATGCCCTGGCCGAACAGAGCATGATCTTCACCGATGCTTACGCCAATGCACCGAATTGTGCACCGAGCCGCGCTTGTCTGATGTCCGGGAAGTATACGCCGCGACATGGAATCTACACGGTTGGCGACCCAGCACGAGGGAACAACAAGCAACGCAAGCTTGAACCCATTGAAAACGAGACTGTTCTGGCGGACGAATTCGTCACCATTGCTGAGGCACTCCAGGGCAACGGATACACCACAGCCAGCATGGGGAAATGGCACCTCGGCGACGATCCCAAAACACAGGGATTCGACATCAACATCGCCGGTCGCGAATGGGGAAGCCCCAGTGGAGGAGGTTATCACAGCCCCTACAAATACCCGGAACTTGTCAATGAAGAACCCGGCGAATACCTCACTGATCGATTAACCACGGAAGCCTGCAACTTCATCAAGGACAACCAAGAAGGACCATTTTTCCTCTATTTGACTCACTACGCAGTTCACACCCCAATCCAGGGGAAAGAGGAACTGGTCGCGAAATATCAACAGAAGCAAGCAACGGAAAACCATAACAACGCAAAGTATGCAGCTATGGTTGAAAGCGTCGACGACAGCGTCGGCCGCGTGCTGGATGTCGTGAAGGAATGCGGATTGGATGACAACACAATCGTCCTCTTCTTCTCCGACAATGGCGGCTACGGTGGTGCAACCTCGAACGCTCCGCTCCGTGGAGCGAAAGGGATGCTGTACGAAGGTGGAATTCGAGAACCGTTGTTGATTAAGTGGCCGGGAGTAACCGCAGCAAATCAACGATGCAGCGAACCGGTCATCGGAATCGACCTGTACCCAACCCTTCTCGAAATGACCGACACCCCCACTCCATCGGGCGTCGAACTCGACGGCCTCAGCCTTTGTTCGCTTCTGCGGGACCACGAATCGTCACTCGATCGCCCTGCTCTCTTCTGGCACTTCCCTTGTTACCTTCAAGGAAAAGGCGATCCTCATGGCGGACCGTTTCGAACGACTCCAGCCGGTGCAATTCGAATGGGCAATTGGAAGTTGATCGAGTGGTTCGAAACAGGACGCCGAGAGCTCTACAACCTCGAATCCGATCTCGGAGAAGAAACAGATCTTTCCAAGTCACACCCGGAAGATCTCAAGAGGCTGCACGATGCCATGGTCGAATGGAGAAATGCTGTCAATGCCCCGATCCCGACGACTCCCAATCCTCAATACCGCGCCGATCGAAAATGATCGACGTCGCCATCGCCAGATTTAGTTCACAGCTGTGAACGTGTTTTGACAATGCGGACGTCTCGCGATTCAAAGTGACGGTCCATCGCGAGGGTCACATTCAAACGAGGTGAGGCGGCCGACTCGACCCAGGGAGCAACTGAGAAACCGCGAATTCGCGTTCCTGCCCGTGCTAGAGCGACGGAAATCGCTTCAGAAAACTCGGAAGCCATCGGTGAAACAAGCGGAGATTCTTCATCAGCTCCCAACAATGTGAACTTCTGAAATTCAGTCAGTTCAATTGAGTTGAGGTTTTGAAAAGCTGCGCGAATCCGACAACGAAGGCTTTCTTCAGTTTCGTTCGATTGAAAGACCATAAATGTCACAACGCCCGATTCGGGGTTGAGTTCAATCCCGTCGCTCCCGGTTCGAATTCGATAGACCGGGGCGTTCTCCGTCTCGACAACGTGCATTGGCAAGGTATTGAGACTTTGAGAATGACTATGATGAACAAAGAGTTTCACCTCTTCCGGATGGTCTGAAATGAAACTCAAATCGAGCCGCACGGGCTTGAAATTGTGGACGATGCTCCGTCGCTCATCAATCGATTGCGTTGGAGCAGTTTCTTCACTCATCGTGGATTGGGAAATCTGAGCAGCAGACAGAAACGACGAGAAGGTCAACACTCCTCCTACGAGGCTGAGAGCGCCCGCCAGAAAAAACATCATCGCCAGTCCGCTCGGCTTTTGCCGATAGCTTAGATCTTCCTGCAACTCGGTGACGCTCTGATAGCGGTCCCGAGGCTCAGGGGCGATGGCTTTCACGCAGATCGCGGTTAAACGTTTGTTCTGCCCGGCACGCTGAAGTTTGCGAATGCTCTCTTCCAGCGCGCGTCGATGGTTTCCGTATAACGAAGCTGACAGTGAACGAATCGGACTCCCGGTCAGCAGGAAGTACAGAATTGCTCCGACGCCGAACACATCAGTCTGAACATTGAAGTCTTCGAAAGCTCCGTCGAGTTGTTCGGGTGCGACATATTCTGGAGTCCCAGCGACCGACTGTGTCGCACCTGACTGCCGCGAGACGAACCAGGCTGTGCCTAAATCGATAAGCTTGCAGTTCCCCTGAGGAGTCACCATGACATTTTCAGGTTTCAGATCGAGGTGCAAAATCCCGCCGGTATGGATCGCTTCAACAGCGGAACAGACTTGCTTCAGTGTGTCACGAATCCAGATCGAGTTCACCGATCGACGTCGTAATTCTCCGACAAGCGTCCATCCTTCGACGTACTCCATCACCAGAAACGGATGCCCGTCGTGAACGCCAGTGTCATAGACTTGAGCGAGTCGCGGATGATTCACACGCGCCAGCAGTTCTCCTTCATCTTTACCCCATTGCTGAGCATCCATTCCGCTTCCGAGGGAATCTCGTGAAACTTTAATCGCGACCTGCCTTTTGAGTCGTCGATCAAATGCGAGATAAACTTCACCCTGCCCACCTGAATTGAGACAATCGCAGATCTCGTAACGATCAATCCGATCGCCAGCCTCAAGCATTGGCTCGCTTGTTTCGAGAGTGCTTCCGAGAAGCTGATTCGTGTGTTCCCAGGCTTCGTCGATTGCTTTTTCAAACTCTGCCAGTGACGACGTACTCGCACGATCGTCCAGAAATCCAAGATCCTCTTGAATACTCAAGGCGCGGGCCCGGCAAGTTTCACAGATGCTTAGGTGCTCGTGACTCTCGATCCACTCGCCGGCAGGTTCATCGTCGATCAGCTTCCAGAGTTCGACGTCACTCAGACACGACAGGTTCTTCACCAGCCAATCTCCGTTTGAGTTCCTGGCAACGTGTGCGAATTCGAGTCAGCGTGCGAGAGCAATTCGCGTAGACAGCGTTCTCAGAGAGTCCGAGTTCGGCCGCGACGTCAGCTGCTGGCTTTTTCTGAAGGCAGTGTAAATCAAAACACTTCCACGTTTTAGAAAGCGATGCTTCTTTCACTTGCGCGATCGCTTTGTGCATCAGCGAACGCTGCTCAACTCTCAAATCATCGCCGGACTCCTGAGCCTCGACAGCTGCGCAAGCTTCTTGCAGCGAAGTTGCTCTGCGAACTTTTCCAGCCCGCCAGCGATCACGAATCTTGTTCACGACGACGCACTTGAGCCAACTTCGAAATCTCCCTTTCGACTCATCACGCTCGAATCGTCCAATGGAGTGCATGATTTGAATCATCACATCCTGAACAACGTCATCGATGCCCGAGTTTTGAACTCCGTGACGCCGGCACATGTCGGCGATGAGCGGTCGATAGATTTTGACGAACTCAGTCCACTTGTCTGAATTGGAGAGATCCCGAATTTGCAACAACAACGACCGCCTGGTAGTCGGCATGATTTAAAATTCCCTTTTTCATCTGGAACGAGTGTGCATTTTCACTACGTGCTGAGTGGCCGGACCTTACAGGCAAATTCGAAACTTGGCGGGACAGGCATGACGAAGAGGCACGCAGATCACACCGACGGCAGGAGGCTTACCTGCGGACTCGCCGAAGAGCTTTCAAAGTCAACGTCGTGTTGAATTTGTTCGAGCGAGCTTGTGCATTTCGTTTCGAACGATGCACGAAATTGGATGGTGAATTGGGGAGTCAATCTGCGAGGGGGGCAAAGATGAAATTACTTCTCCGCTCTCAGCAAGCTCAAGACGATTCACGCGAAAATTGCAGTGATGCCCGAATCTCAGGATTCGACAGAAACTCCGGTTGCAATCAGTCAGCCAATGGAAACGACAATTTTCGAAGCTCAATTCGAATCCCGGATGGCCAATGGAAGAATTGTGATTGACACAACGGCACGTCAAAGCGCGTCAGCAATCAATGTCGTTGGATGCGAAGATACTCAACCGTTCATTCAATTTCAGTGGAAGGCTCAAGCAGCTCAAACATGATGAGAGTTCGAAGCAGAGAGAGACCAACTCGCGTTGAGAGAAAAGAAGTTGAGAGAAAAGAAGATGGCAACGCCCCATGCGTGATGGGAGCACCGTGCGGGCCAGGGATGTGCTGCATCCTGAAGATGCGCGTTGCCAAGTCGCTCTGTTCGATCGAGTCTATTGTTCCCGTTTCAGTCTGCATTGATGCATTCAGGAATTCAAGAGTCGTCACCACAACAAACTTCGTTTCCCGTCAGCTTGATCGAGAATGCCCGAATTTCGGTTCCAGTTTGTTGAACCGGCCGTGTCTCGAATTCGTTTGCAACCCTGAAGATCAAAAATCGTTGAGTCTCAGCAACATCAATTGAGTTGACGATCTGAGACAGTCCCTATTTCCGACAATCCTAGCTGATGAACTGGATGTTCACTTCAAAATTGTCAATGATGTCCCGGTGAAGCGGAGATTTCTTCCGCACCTGATTTCGAAACACCTTGTGAGTTCTCAATTTGCGATGGCGAAGAATTTCTTGAAGGAGACACGTGACCGATACGACGTGATTGTCATCGGTTCCGGATTGGCGGGCATGACAAGTGCCAACGTTCTGGCGAAGGCAGGTTATTCTGTCTTGCTGCTGGAACATCACTATCAGCTTGGAGGAATGGCGACCTGGTTCAAACGGAAAGGTGGCCACATCTTCGACATCTCGCTGCATGGATTTCCCCATGGGATGGTGAAAAGCTGCCGCAAGTATTGGACACCGGAGATTGCCGAAAGCATCGTTCAACTCAAGGGAATCCGCTTCGAGAATCCTCAATTCTCACTTCGGACGACATTCGATCGAAAAGACTTCACCAGAATCATCACCGAACAGTTCAAAGTTCCTTACGAGACGGTTGACGATTTTTTCGCCACAGCCCGGAAGATGAATTTCTTCGACGATCAGGGAATGACGACACGAGAACTGTTCGAAAAGTTCTTTCCCGGCCGAAGCGACGTCGTTCGCCTGTTGATGGAACCGATCACGTACGCCAACGGATCAACGCTCGAAGATCCTGCCATCACGTACGGAATTGTCTTCAGTAACTTTATGAGTAAGGGAGTCTTCACCTTCCAGGGCGGAACCGATGCGCTCGTCAACAAAATGAAAGAGGAGTTGATCCGAAACGGCGTCGATCTTCGCATCCGGGCACTTGTTGAACAGATTGAAGTTGGCCCCGATCGCAGCGTCAAAGCTGTTCACGTGAACGGAAAACGCATCGAGTGCGGAGCGATCTTGTCGAACGCGAATATTAAGTCGACGATCCAAAAACTCGTCGGCCCCGAACACTTCGACAAAGAGTTCATGGACGAAGCGAATGCCGTTCGACTCAATAACTCAAGCTGTCAGGTTTACCTCGGGTTGAAACCAGGCGAAGGATTCGACAACTGTGGCGACCTTCTGTTCCACTCAGAACATGAAGGATTCGACATCGAAGCAATGCTTTCGAAAGAAGTCAGCAGCCGGACCTTCTCGTTCTACTATCCGGAAACCCGTCCCGGTTCCGACCGCTGGTTGATCGTCTCCTCGACGAATGCCCGCTACGAAGACTGGGCCGATCTTTCTGACGAGCAATATGCTCGAGACAAAGAAGATCTCTGCCAGTCAACACTGGACTGCCTCGAAAAATACGTCCCCGATATTCGGCAAAAACTCGACTGGATCGAAGCTTCAACACCGAAAACGTTCAAGCATTACACCCGCCACATCGAAGGGGCCAGTTTCGGAACCAAATTCGAAGGGCTAAAAGTTTCTCAGTCATTGCCGGAGCAAATCGGCGGACTCTTCCATGCCGGATCAGTCGGGATCATCATGTCCGGGTGGTTGGGAGCAGTCAACTACGGAGTGATTGTCTCGAACGAACTCGACAAATACCTGACCCCTTCTGAAGCGACAATTTAGAGCATTTTCTGATTCTGTGTGCCCGATCTCGCACGAGCAAGTAAAGCCTTTTGATTTATGAAAGAGTGCAAGCGAGTGCACAGGAAAGAGCAACTTGCTTTAGGCAGCTTATGGTGAATCATTCGATTCTGTCGCGGAACGACCATGCACACTCCTGAGATCGACCAACTCGAACTTCTGGCCTCGATCGATCGAGTCCGACATCGCGCCGAAGAATGGTGCGATGCGCCTTCGATGTGGGAGCCAATGATCTTCTGTCAGGGATTGCTGAAACGCGTCTTGAAGCGAGTCGAGTCGCTCCAATTTCGGTTTGAAGCTCCGCTTGTCGTTGCGACTTTCGGAGGCACTGGAACTGGGAAGAGTGCGCTCGTCAATGCTCTCGTCGGAGTCGAGGTGAGCCACTCTGGACGAGAACGTCCCACCACGCGAAAGCCGGTTCTCATTGCTCACACGGACACTGAGTTAGATCTGCTGCAGCTTCCACTCGATGAGATTGACGTCTTTCGCTTCGAGACACCGACACTCAAAGACTTTGTCATCCTCGACTGTCCCGATCCAGACACCAGCGACACCAACGGAGCGGGAACAAATTTGGATCGGCTTCGCAGGCTGTTGCCTCATTGCGACGTGTTGCTGGTCGTTTCGACACAGCAGAAGTATCGGTCCTCACGCGTTACGAGCGAACTTCAGGCAGCAGCGGCCGGGTGTCGCATGATCTTTGTGCAATCTCATGCCGATCTCGATGAAGACATCCGAGACGACTGGAAGAGCCTTCTCTCGGAGAGCTATCAAGTCCCCGAATTGTTCTTCGTCGATTCGCTCTCGGCACTGCGGGAACAGCAAAACGGGATCACCCCCTCCGGGGAATTCGGAAAACTCCTGCAGCTACTGACCTCTGGATTAGGCGCATCGCAGCGGATTCGAATTCGGCGGGCGAATATTGTCGATCTCCTGCAATCCGGGCTGACACGTTCGGTCGAAATTCTCGATGCGAAACTCGGATCGCTCAACGAACTCGAAGATGTCCTCGCCCAACAGCGCGTCACACTCAGTCAGCGAATGGCAAAACGGCTGCAGGACGAGTTGCTCACAAGTCATGGGCTGTGGGAACGTCGTTTGTTAGCTGCAGTGAATGAACATTGGGGAATGAGCCCGTTCTCCGCAGTTTTGCGTGTCTACCACGGAATCGGCGGAATTCTCGCCTCGCTGACTTTCTTTCGAGCACGCAGCACCGCTCAAATGGCACTTCTGGGGACGATTCAAGGCAAGCGTTGGCTGGATCAGCTCAAGAAAGAACAGGAAGGTGCGGAAGCACTCGAGCGTGTGAGCAGATTCGGTCTCGATGATGCACATTTGCGAGAAGCGGAAATCGTCGTTTCGGGATACGTGCAGTCCGCTGAGTTTCAGCCGGAGATGTTTGCCCAGCACTCGATGACCGAACTGAAGCGAGATGCTGCGCAGGTCGAGAGCCAGTTTGTTCTCGATGCCAGCCAGCAAGTCGATGCTGCAATCGACACACTGGCCCAGAAGAACTCGACTCTGAATGTCCGGATCTGGTACGAAGTTCTGTTCGGCCTGTACGTCGTCTTTGTCATTCTTCGCGTCGGCTATAACTTCTTTTACGACTCACTTTTCAACGGGCAGACTCTTCTTTCATCGGACTTTTATCTAGCTGCCGGGCTGTTTCTGATTCTCTGGTCCGGGTTGCTGGTGACAACATTCACCTGGCGATTGCGACGGGGAATGAAATCAGCAGTCCAGCATCTCGTTTCCGAAATGGTGGACCGAAAACTTGAACGCGGTTTGTTTCCAAGTCTTGAAGACGAACTCCGCCGAGCCCAGCGCCGCACGAATGCTGCTCGCCAGATGTTGCTCGACGTCGATGTTCTTCGAAACGAAGTCGCTGCTCCCAGCGAACTGGCTGCCAAGAAAAACTTCATGGCGGCAAATTCGAAATCGTCGTAAAAACAGCTTCACAACCGTCCCTAGTAGATCGAATGTCGCGAGCCACCTGCTGCGGCAAGTTTGAGCGAACTGCGCAACTTGTCTCGATCAGTGTGATACTAACTCGCAATTCTCTCTGGGAGACAGGATGTCAGTCACTCGTCGCAATGGAACGAAAGTTCTTCTTCCGCGGACTGGACCGGATGAGTTCTGGAATTTGATTCACGACAACTTCGCCGGGGCGGATCAACGAAAATGGAAGTACCTGGCGATGCTCGCACTTCGCGAGAATGCAGGATGGCCGCTCGACCGGATTGGCAATGTCTTCGGTCATCCCAAAGGGCACGTCACTCGATGTCTGACACGAATTAAGCAGGAGCTTCGCGAAGAATTCGATGTCTCTCCGGAAATGCTTGGTGCCGACGAAGATGATCCATTTTCCGACATCACTTGAGACTGACTTGGTCTCAACATTCGCTGTCTTCACCTCGAAGCAATCCTGCCTCGTCGCTGACAACCGATTGAAGGTCTCTCTCCTGCTGTCTGCTCAGAAGGAATTTCATGATTATCGAAACTCAACCGATTCATGCTTTGAAGAATGCGCCTTACAACCCGCGAGTCACTCTGCAACCGGGTGACGAGCGGTGGGAACGCCTGCAACGATCGCTGGATGAATTCCAACTCGTTCAGCCGATTGTCTGGAACCGCCAGACTGGTCATGTTGTTTCCGGCCACCAACGTCTCGCGGTTTTGAAACATCAAGGTGTTGAACAGATCGAATGTGTGGTGGTTGACCTGCCGCTCGAGCGTGAGAAAGCGCTCAATGTCACGCTCAACAATGCAGAAGTCGGAAGTTCGTGGGATACGAGCAGACTCATCGACCTCGTTTCTGAACTTCAAGATCTCCCGGAAATGGATGCCACTCTCACCGGATTTGACGACCAGCAACTCCGTGATCTCGTGTTGTCACCGAACGAAACTGAATCGATCGCTGGTGAAGAGGACTTCGATTCTGATCCTTCCAAAATGCGAGTCATATTGGAAATTCCGGAAGAGGAATGGGAAACGGTCGAAACAGATCTCGACAGCCTCTTGAGCCTGCACCCTGAGATTCGACTTCACCTGCTTCACAAATAGATCGTTCGAGACTTAGCTCCCCACTCCCCTGCACTCGATTCTCTCGATCGATCCTCCCTGAATTCGAAACTACCCAACCAATGAAAATCTCTGCACAGCATCAATTTCTTCCGAAGGCTCCAACCGCTCGGTCCGCCATGGTGATGGATCACTTTGGAATCAGCTTTGAAACGGGGCACCATGTCATCGCGAGTGACCTCGAACTACCAATTACTCCGGGATCAATCGTTCTCTTCACAGGAGATAGCGGGGCAGGAAAGTCTTCCCTGATGCGGGCTGTTCGACAACAACTCGAATCCGCGAATGAGACCGTCGTCGATCTTGAAGATCTCGATAAAGCCGACGAACTT
The DNA here is from genome assembly GCF_040717535.1 of Thalassoglobus sp. JC818. Lineage (NCBI taxonomy): Bacteria > Pseudomonadati > Planctomycetota > Planctomycetia > Planctomycetales > Planctomycetaceae > Thalassoglobus > Thalassoglobus sp. JC818. The sequence goes on along the minus strand of NZ_JBFEFI010000012.1, from coordinate 56,423 downwards.
CTCGTCAACTCGTTTCAATTGCCGCTTCCGGAAACACTTCAATTGCTGGCTCGATGCGGGCTCGGTGAATCGCAGCTGATGCTCCGGACTCCCTCGGAACTTTCCGCCGGGCAATACTATCGATACCGGCTCGCGCAAGCGATTTCGCAGAAACCGAAGTGGATTGTGGCAGATGAATTCTCAGCCACTCTCGACCGGGAACTAGCGAAAGTTGTGGCCTGCAACATCCGTCGAATTTGTGATCAGTCCGGAATAGGATTTTTATTCGCGACGACACATCGTGACTTCGTCGACGATCTTCGCCCCAATCTCCATGTACTCTGTTCACTCGATGGAGGCATCGAAGTTGTTAGCGAAAAGAGTAAAAAAAAAGACATCTCTCAATCTCTAGCGACATGTGGATCTCACGCGGTTCCAAATCCGACTGGCCGTACTTCTCTCGGTGGCATTATCGAAGCAGCAAGCTCGGCTTAGTTCGAGCAATTTTCGTCCTTTGGCTTCGCGATCAGCCGATTGGAATTTGCGTCTTCAACTCTCCTCCCAAATCTCTCGCCATGCGAAATCGCTTCTTTGGTCGTTCTGGGCGCTGGGAGCGAACAGCGATGCAGGCTTTGAACCGTCAGTTGATCTCGCTGTCGCGAGTTGTCCTGCACCCAACCTATCGAGGTGCAGGCCTGGCCTCTGCGTTTGTTCAGAAGTGCTGTCAGATGACCGGCTATCCGTGGATCGAAACTCTCGCCGAGATGGGACACATCAACCCTTTCTTTGAGCGAGCCGGGTTCCTGCGAATTGGCACATCGCAGCCTGGTCCGCGTTCGCGAACTTCTCACTCCACTCTGTACGGAAGCAGAAAGAGACATGGCCAAGAAAAAAGCCTCCTCACCAAAGAGACCTTCGAAAAAAGCCGCTTCGCGAACCCGATCTACTACATCTTCGACAACCGAGAGCACTCCGGCCAAGCGGCAAGCTCTGCAGGCAATCGAAACGACCAAAGTCGAGAAAGCTGATCCAACTCCAACTGCCAGCTATTTGCGGACTGACAACGTCAACAACCTTCTGACGAAAGATCAGCAGTTCGCCTACATCACACTGCTTTCCAAGGGTGGGTCGCCAGCTGCCGCCTGCAGCCAAATCGGAATTGCACTGGCTGACGTGATCTGGACGTGCGAACACGACGCGCAGTTTGGCTTGATGCTTGAGCGCATTCAGGAACTTCTCAGTCAGAATGTGGCAGCTGCACTGTATCGATCCGCGATGGAAGGCAGCGTCACCGCCCAACAGTACTACCTGAAAAATCGACCGCCACCGAATTGGGCCGCCTACGCAGCAGAATCTCCCTCGACTTCTGAGACAGAAATGACCGATGACGAATTTCTTGAGTACTTCCGAACGGAAGCGACTGCACTCCTTGATCGCATCAGCCAAAGCCAGAACTCTTCAACGTGACCTCGGTGAGCCAGAACGCTTTCGCAACCGAGTGCTGATTCCGAGCGAGCAACTACTTCCTTTCTCATCAGTCGCTGCACCGTGGCAGATCGAAGATCTCGGTGCATTGGATGAAGCCTGGAAGCGACTCGCATCCGGCGATGTTGAGCCCGACGCCAATGTGATTCGCAGAGCGTATATCGAACGTCCTCGCGGCCACTCGAAAACGTCGGATATGGCCCTTCAGATCTCTTGGATTCTGCTGGCTGCCGTTCGTCCAGTGACCGGTCTCGCAGCAGCCGCTGACCGCGATCAGGCGAAGTTTTTGTATGACTCGATTCAACGACTGACGAATGCTAATCCAAATCTCTTCGAAGAACTCTCATTCGTCCAGCATCAGATCAAGAACAAACGTACTGGAAGTCGACTGGAGGTGATTTCCTCTGATGTCAAAAGTTCCTTTGGAGCCCTTCCAGACTTCGTCGTCTGCGATGAGTTGTGCCACTGGGAAAAGCCCGACATGTGGTACTCTCTCCTCTCATCGGCAGCAAAAAAATCGGAATGTGTCCTTTCCATTCTGACAAACGCCGGAGTCGGGAAAGGTTGGCAATGGGAAGTCCGTGAACATGCCCGTCAGAGTTCTTCGTGGCACTTTTCTTCGCTTGATGGACCGCAGGCACACTGGATCACAGACGACTGGTTGCAGGAACAACGCTCGCTCTTGCCCGAACCAGTCTTTGAAAGACTCTGGCTCAACCGCTGGCAGCACTCCGATGGAAACTTTGTCACTCTGGATGAAGCGGAAGCTTGTCGCGACTCACTTCTGATGTATCAGGTGTGCGGCCAACCTGGAATTCCGTACGTGGCGACGATCGACTACGCCGAGAAGCACGATTTGACCGTCGGTTGTGTTTGCCATCTCGATGGGGAAAAAGTGATCGTCGACCGGATGGACGTCGTCAAACCTTCTCCCCAGAATCCAACACGAATCCAATGGGTTGAAGACTGGATCGAGGATATCGGCAGCCGTTTTCATCGCGTGCGATTCGTCGTCGATGAATATCAGTTGCTCAGCACCATTCAGCGGTTGGAGAACCGTTACCCGATTGAACGGTTCGCATTCCGGGCTGGAGGAGGCAATGAACGACTGGCGGTCACACTCCGTCAGTTGATCCTTCACCAGAATGTTGGCTGGTATGCTGACTGCGGGGCTGTCGATGGCTTCCACCGTGACGATCTTGAGACCGAACTCTCATCGCTGTTGTTGCGACAGACGTCACGGGGACGGGTTCGCATTGATCATATCGCGGATGGCGTGCATCACGACGACCGATCATTTGCCCTTGGAGTTGCGTGTCTGGCACTGAAGGACGAAAACCACGTCGAAGATCACTTCGTCGTGACTCCACCTTCACTCACTGGAGACTTCCTGTGGTGATCTCGAAGAATTCGAAACCAATGCTTTACTCAAGCTTCCGGTGAAGCCCCGATCAGACAGCGCTTCAAGCAGGTTTGTGACCGATATAGAGCGTGGCGATTCCGAACGTCAGCGGCGTAAACGAAACGTCTTTCAATCCGCACTCGGTCATGATCTCAGCCAGGGCTTGACCACTTGGAAACTCGCTGACCGAAGCAGGCAGATAGTCATAAGCCTGCTCTGAGTTCGACGCAAAGAGTTGCCCGAGTCGTGGAAGGACGTTGCGAAAATACCATCGATACATTCCCGCCAACCCCGGCAGAGTGGGATTGGAGAACTCAAGAATCGCAACCCGACCGCCCGGCTCGCAAACCCGAATCATCTCTTTGAGGCCGTTGCGTGTGTCTGCGACGTTTCGCAATCCGAAAGCGACTGAAACAATTTGAAACTGATCGTCAGGGAACGGAAGCGACTGCGTATCAGCTTCAATGAAATTGATTTCTGAGTTGTCTTCGTCAGCACGTTTGAGGTGAGCTGTTTTCTCGCGTGCCAGTTCGAGCATTCGCGGTGTAAAGTCGGTTCCCGTGACAGGAACTTGTTTTCCGCCAGCTTTCCAGAAAGCAATCGCGAGATCACCAGTTCCGGTGCAGACATCCAGGACCGGAGACGTTCCCTGAATCGGAACCTTTCTGACTGTATACGACCGCCAGTAGATGTCGATGCCACCGGAGAGGAGATGATTCATCAAGTCATAGCGGTCGGCGATCTGTCCAAACATTCGTTGAACACGTTCGCCTGACTTATCGACGATGACCGTTCCGTCCACCATGCTTCACTCTCGCTCTGTCACACTCATCATGAAGAATTCTGGCGATCAACCGATTTTGGTTGGCAGAATCAACACACTTTTCAGAGTTTAGACAGGTCGCGATAAGAATACGAAGCCACCGGTCCGCCGTTCATCAACTTCGCGTAAACTCTTCTATCGATTCTGGAGTCGCTTCACCGCTGCGGACAATTCGTCCTCGCTGACGAAACCATCCCCGTTTTGATCCACCCGCTCAAAGTTTCGTGACAGAAGATCAAGTGGCTTGGCCTCAGCTACAGAGAGGCGGGAATTCTGATCCGAATCAAGCTGGGCAAGAATCTTACCGACAATCGCCTCGACTGGTCCGATTGAAGTGAGGAGCTCGGGATCGACGGGAATCATGATGTCGTAATAGCCGAGCATCATTTCATCCCAAGACTGATCACCCCAATATACTGTCTTCGAAGGATCGGGATTTGCCAGATTTTTGTCTGAATTGTCAAAGAGTGCAGTGCAATGGAGTCTCGTTCCAGCCGGGAGTCGGCGTGGTTCGACGAGTCGATACTGAGTCTGCCAGTTGAAATCATACTCAGGGACATCGAGCAGAATCTCGCGGCTGCCGTCCGGGAACTCTGCTTCAAATCGGAAAGCTTGCCCACGCAAGTGCATGTGCGGAGACATTGAAAGCAACGTCACTTCGTCCGGGCTCTTTCCAGACTTCGCTTTGACTTCCTGATCAGCGAGATACGGCTTTAGCTCGAACTTGGTATTCCCGACATGAAGTGTTTTGACTTCGTAGCTCACGGAATCCGGTTCGGCGAAAATCAGGCCGACCTGACTGAGATCGGTTTCCTCAGTTCCTATTGGCGTGTAGTGCATTTCAAACCGCAACCATGAGCCCGCTGGAATCAGTTTGGCAGCGCCGGGAGGGAGAGCCTGAAGGCGTAACCCAGGAACGTAAGCGGTCAGGAACGAGTGTTCCCGAGTGTTTTTCCCTTTCGGATGAACGTAAACGATGATGTGGTGCACGACCAGGGGATTGCCCGGACGTGCTTCCATTCCAGTGACCCAGCGATCGTCTGTGATCTTCGGATCGACCCAGAAGTGTTGGTATTTAATGCCTTCCGGACCGACTTCGGCAGCGACCTCAAACGGTTCATCAGCCATCGGGACGACCATGTCCGGAGAATCTCCCAGCTGCCATCCCTCAACATAATCCAGAGGTTCCGGAAGTGCGCTCGGGTCACCTTCGGGAGCACCGTTGGCTACCCAAGTTGCGATCAGTTTCTTCTCTTCCGCACTGAGCCTGACATCATTGGAAAAGTGCCCGTACTCCGGATTTGCATGCCAGGGAGGCATTCGCTCTTCCTGAACGACCTCAGCAATCATTTCACCCCAGCCTGTGACGTCATCGAATGATTCCATCGAAAATGGAGCGACTTCACCTTCTCTGTGACATCCCACGCAGCGTTTCTGAAAGATGCGTGCAATCTGATTTGAGTAAGTCACCGACGAATTTTCGTTAGGTGTTTTGCGTCGACCAATAATGCATCCCAGTGCCTGAGTTTGAGAGACCGTCACCGTTTTTCCGTCCAACAGCTCCTGAATGGCGATCTTAGCGTCTTCACGAGTGGGAGCATTGCGGGTGATGCCGACGACGTATTGATCATCGACACGGCCGGAATATCGAATGATGCGGTTTTGATCGAGGACGAATACCTCAGGCGTCCGTGTCGCGCCAAACAGATCGGCGACTTCATTCGTCGCGTCTTTCAGGACCGGAAACGTGATCGCCTGATCTCGAACGGAAGCTGAGATATCACTCAGCGAGTCCTGAACATTCGAATTCACAGCGACAATCGCGAGATCCTCAACACCAAATTCTTCTTTCAGTTCGTTGAGTCGGTGCACATAAAGCTTGGCGAGCGGGCACTCTGTTCCGAGGAACGCGACCAGAACCACTTTAGAGTCGTTAAAGTCGTCAAGGGAATAAGTCTTCCCGCGATGGTCCTTCAAGGAAAAACTCTCGATTCGCTTTCCAAGCGACGCATCTTCCGCTGCCGCGTGCGACAGTGATGAACAGATCACAGCCACGATCGCAATCCCTCGCAAAACGAATGCTGAGGAGTGTTGAAGCAGTTGTAACGGTAATCGTGCGGAACAACTCGGCATAGGAACTCTCAATTCAAACAAGAATCGACTCGATTCGAACGTACAACAACGACGTGCAGCATCGTAAGTGAAATCCCCATTCACTGAGGAGACATTTTTAAGCGTCTGTATCTGAAAGTGTACCTGCCCGGCCGTTCAGAAGTTTCAAAAAACTACGGTTTGGGAGCAGCCTGCTGCTGAAATTCTTCACCTGTGTCTCGTCCCGATTCACCGAACATCTCGACGACATCGTTCACCATGATCGGTTTTGGCGAGACCAACAGCTCACCTGCTTCAACACCGTGTGTCTGACCTAGAAGCCTAGCTTGGCTCTCGACCAGATGAAAAACACGTTCTTTTCCGGGTGGAAATTGCGTCTGATAGGCTTTGACCGCTTCGATTTTCTGTTCCAGGCATCCGGAAATGTCGCTGACAAAAGCTCCGGGCTGCTCGGTCGACTTCATTGAACCGAATCCGAGCGGATACCAGATTTGTTGTTTCACTGTATGAACCGGCAAGTGGTCAAATTCCGCGTCCCATTTGGTGAGTCGTGAATAAAAAACTCCTGCATCGGTGATTTGCATCGCCTGCCAATGATCGGGGGAGGCCATCGGTGTCTTTTCGGCGATTCCTAAGACGATCGATGGTCGGTAGCGGCGAAAAACTTTTCCGAGTGCGACGCGTGACTCGTAATTGTCGAACAATTTTCGGTTCGGCAGATCGAGATTGATGCGGACTTGCACACCCAGAATTTCGGCAGCCCGTTCTGCTTCCGCCAGACGAACTTCCGGGCCGGGGCTTTTGGGTGTCGGTTCACCGTCCGTCAGATCGACGATGCCGACGCGGTAACCTTGCTTCACAAGACGCGCAAGGGTCCCACCGATGGCGATTTCGACATCATCGGGATGAGCACCGACAGCAATGACATCCAGCTTTTGCGAGCTAACCACGTTATTCATGCGACTCCTCAGAAGCACATTCAAAAAATGCCCGCAGAATTTTGACCAGTCGATGCGGATGGGTCAGAAACGGATAATGCCCGGAAGTGTGCATCCACTCTACATCGCAAGCTGGCAGACTTTTTTCCAACCGATCTTCTTCGCGATTGATGATCGCTCCGTCGCCCTCAGCTCTCAGCAACAAGATTCGTTTCTGGATGTGCGACACTTCCGCACTCAGATCCGTCGCATCAGCTGCCAGCATTCTTCGACAGTTCTCGCTGACTGAAACACGGTATGTTTCGCTGAGAAGGAATCCAAAACGGGTTTCGTCATATGGAGGAAACCAGGGACGATGGTTGGCCACTTGCGACGAAAGCCAGAGCGGAACTCGCCGAATCGAAAACGGAATCCACATTCCGGATCGGGCGAGAGCAGTTTCTGTCCAGTTAAGAGGACGATGTGCCCAGGCACTCTGGAGGACGACGTTTTTGAGGAATTCCGGACTATCGATCATCATTTTCATCGCAATCTGCGACGAAAACGTGGGCGCGTAGACGTCAACCGGTCCGCCGAACAAGTCCCGAATTGCCTCAGCATACGAAGCTGCCAATTCGGGGATGAGATTGCGTGCGGACGGAGTTCGTTCGAACTTCGGTTCGCTGAAAATCCACAGCTGCCGTTCTTCCCGTAAAAGCCACGCCAGCAAAGCATAGATCTTGGCCGAGCACCCTGAAGCTGGAAGCAACACGAGTGGCGGCCCCTGCCCGATTTGAGTTGCTGTGAGTTTCGACCGTCCGAGAGCGATCTCACCCTCGCGACGTTCTTCGAGAAATGCACGCACGACATCCTGCCAGTCCAGTGGAGTTGGACAAGGTTCTGAATCGATTGATTCGGGGGATGCGTTCGTGTGACTCGTTTCCGTCATGATTCCCGCTTATGCGTCGCCGATGAATCTGCACCCGATTTTCGGGGCCATTGTCGTTTCTCGACGAATTCTAGCCAATCGCGTCCGGGATGTCAGAAGGGACACGAAAAATTCACTGTTCGCACTTCGATTTCTCTAGAAACCATCGAAATCGACCGTTAGACTACGCGATTCAACATGCTGCCATCCACACCGTATTTGTGAGTGTCTCCGGCAGCCGTCCAATTATTGGAACCCTGAAAGCAAATGCCAAACTCACCTAACGCACAAAAAGCACTTCGTCAAAGCGAAAAACGTCGGTTGCACAATCGAAATCTTCGTTCTGCTCTCAGAACTATTGTCAAGAAAGCTCGGGCTGCTGCCGCAGAAGGTGGAGCTGATGCTGATGAAGCTGTCCGACTCGCGGTCAAGCGTCTCGATCAGGCTGCTTCTAAAGGGTTGATTCACAAGAACACCGCTTCACGCACGAAGTCACGACTCGTCGCACTGAAGAAAAAGTCCGCCAGCTAAGCGGCTTTTGTAAAACGCTCCACTTCGAGAGTGCTTCGCAGTTCGTCTCACTAGCGAACCGATACATCTCGGAAACACGTTAGAGCGTTTGCTGTCTCAGGAATCGAATCGATGATGATCGGACGGTTTCCGAGAACCGAGTCAGCGAAGAATGCAAAAAGGAACCCGATATGAATCGGGTTCCTTTTTTCGTGCGCTCTTATGGTTTCAGGCACGCTGCTCGATTCGAGCATACTCCGAAACCACCTTCGCGATTCAGAATTAACGCTGGCGAAAAGTCCCCTCACCGGTTACAGACCAGCGAGGGGAACGCCTCTTCATTCAGTCAAGCAGTGACTACTTAAGATTTCCCCAATCCTGGACGTCGACGCGTGCTCGGTCGCCGCAAATCTCGCGAATGCGGGAGATCAATGAGTAGGTCCGACCGGTCACGTCTGCTGCATCTCGCGATTCGAAATTCACGCGCAGCAGCGGTTCGTTGTTGGAAGCACGAATGTTGAACCACCAGTCGGGAGTGTAATTCTGAACTTCACGGTAGATCGTGCCAGTTGGATCGCCAGATTTGTCGATCGTGAAGACATCGTCGACTGTCGCGAACTCGGGCTTTCTCGGATGGAAAACGCTCACGCCATCGATGTCGAGGACGTAGCTGTTCTTCTCGTCGGTTCCATACTCCTTCTTGATCGTCGAGATGACTTCTGCACTCATTGCTTTCCAGTCACTGCACTCGACGCGGAGATTCACTTCGCCGCTGGCCGGCCAAGGCTTCAACTGACCCAAAAGCTGTGAACACTTCAGTCCGGTTTCGAGAAGCATGTCCCAGAACGTAACCAGCGCGAACAGACCTGAGTCGAGACAGTAAGTGTCGGGGAAGTTGTAGTGGGCTGAAGACTCTCCACCGAAGACAGCATCTGTTTTCGTGAGAGCAACTTTGGCAGCATCCTGTCCGACTCGACAGAGAATCGCTTTGCCGCCAGCAGCACGCACAGTTTCCGGAACGAGCCATGATGAAACGGCGGAATAAACGACCGATCCGTTGCCGCCATTCTTTTCGACCATCGCTTTGGCGAGAGCGGCAAGCAACACCGAGCCGGGAACGAATTGTCCCCATTCATCGACGAGGAACACTCGGTCGGCGTCTCCATCGAAGGCAGCTCCGAACTCAGCACCCTCTGCAACGACGGTCTCTTGCAGGAGTTTCACTGCTCCTGGCAAACCTGGATTCGAAGGTCGAGTTGGGAACGTTCCGTCAATCTGTTCTGCGACTGCCAGCAGTTCGACTTCGGCACCGATGGCTTTGAGAGCTCGGCTGAGCAGAGGACGAAAGAGCCCACCGACGCCGTTTCCGGGATCGAGGACGACTTTGCCTTTTGCGTCTTTCAAACGATTCGATCGGGTCAACGCAGCATCGACAAATCGAGACTGCAGATTCATCTTTCCGTTGGATGGAAACGGAGAACAAGTCGCAGCCGGAGTCGCTCCGTTGTCTGAGTCTTCTTCGTAGCGCGGAGCCATGTGATCGAGCGGTCGCAGAATATCGATACCGCCCGTTTCAGGACTCTTCATGACTGATTTAATGCCGTTGTACTGAGGCGGATTATGCGAAGCGGTGATCATTACACCGGCAACCGCGCCACAGATTCCTTCTCCAACTCCCCATTGAATCATGTCCGTCGTCGACAGTCCGCAAGCGATTGGCTCGCCCCCTTCGCTGGCGATTCCCTGAATCAGCGAGCTGTAAATCGCCGGGGAGGATGTTCGCCCATCGCGGCCCACCATGACCTTCGGAGCTGCGCCCGAAAGCTCTTTTTTCAAGCTCTGCGTGAGGTACTTTCCGGCGAGCCATGCCAGTTCTTCGTTGATCTGATTCGGGTAAACTCCGCGGACATCAGCTTTTCGCTCGAACATGGCGGGGTCGAACATGACACATAACTTTCTGAGCTGAAATGAAATGATGAAAGGATTGGAAGTCGCAGTATGAGAGTTGATCCTCCATCCGTCAATTTTGCTCTCTCGAAGAGAATCGCTACACTTTGTGTTTCGTCCAACTGCCGACATCAACGAACTGAAGAAAATGCTAGCGAAACGAATCATTCCTTGCCTCGACGTCCATGCGGGCCGTGTCGTGAAAGGAGTCAACTTTCTGAATCTCCGCGACGCTGGCGATCCGGTCGATGTCGCTTCACGCTACGAATCAGAAGGGGCAGATGAACTCGTATTCCTCGATATTACTGCCAGCCACGAAGAGCGAGACATCATTCTCGACGTCGTTCAACGGACGAGCGAAGTGATTTTCATGCCGCTCACAGTCGGCGGAGGAATTCGGACCCTCGAAGACATTCGGCGACTCCTCAGCGCAGGCTGCGATAAAGTTTCAATTAATAGCGCCGCTGTCAAAGATCCTGAATTCGTGAAAGAAGCTGCTCTCCGATTCGGAAGCCAGTGCATTGTCGTCAACATCGACCCCAAGCGAGTTCCAGTTGCCGGAGCTGAAGCGATTCCGGGAGTCCGCAAAGATCTCGCCGTGATTCCTCGCCCCGGCAGAGATGGGTCTGAAGAAGTCTACTGGGATGTTCATATCAATGGAGGCCGCAAGCCGACTGGTCTCGATGCGGTGAAATGGGCTCGTGAAGTTGAAGAACTCGGTGCCGGCGAAATTGTGCTGACAAGCATGGACGCCGATGGCACGAAAGATGGCTTTGACATCGAAATCACCAAGGCTGTTTCAGATGCCGTCGGAATCCCGGTGATTGCCAGCGGAGGCGCAGGACATCCCTCGCATCTGTACGAAGCTGTCACTGCAGGAGGTGCCAGCGCAGCTTTGGCTGCCAGCATTTTCCACTACGGTGAGTATTCGATCGACGAAACCAAACAATACCTTCAGGAACGCAACGTTCCCGTGAGACGAATTCCTCTCTCGACAAAAAGCGAGTGAAGTCAATAACTCGCTTGCAGAGAAATTCACAGTATTTCGGTCAGAGAATTGACCAACCTCAAGAGGCTCATCATGTCCCAATCAATGACCGCCAAACAGATTCTCGAACGTCAGTTTCTGGAAATGCGCTGTGGGCTCCTCGATCTCGCAGCTGCATTCGATCGAATTTCACGAGCGGAAGGGGCGTCGGAAGTTGCTGACGATGAACAGATGAAGCTTCTCGCAAAGGGGCTGGAAGTCGTCGCGGATTCCGAAGGCCAGCGAGCAGAACGTCTCCAGTTACTCTTCAGTGACGAGTACGTGGAAGGCTGGAATCGCTGAACTCCGATCTCTGATTGATTCGACGTCGGACTCATTCTGCGAATTCACCGTGAAGAATCGCGTGTGAGGGTCGACAGTCGCGTCCTCGGCTGAAAGACTTCTGACAGCTGACGTAACTCTGAAATTGCACATTCTTCGTACATTCTTCACTGGGAGAAATCCAGACGATGGCTCGTTTGCTTTTACTGACAATTGTCACAGGAGTTCTACTCCTCAGTCTCATGCTGGTGAGTTTGCCCGGCGAGACTTCTGTCTCTCTCGAAGACACTCCTCCCACAGCTAAAGGACTCGTTTTCCACGACAAGAACGGAAACGGCGTAGCTGATCCCGGTGAACCGGGGCTGGAAGGCGTTCGCGTATCGAATGGTTCCGATATCGTCGCGACCAATTCAGAAGGCCGGTACGAGTTGCCGATTTCGAGTGACACGACTCTCTTCGTGATCAAGCCACGAAACTGGCGGACTCCGCTCAACGAACTGAACCTGCCACAGTTTTACTATCACCACAAACCGATCGGGTCCCCAAAGTCTAAGTATCCAGGAGTTCTCCCGACGGGCCCACTGCCAAAGTCCGTGGACTTTGCGATGACGCCTCAGGAAGAGCCTGAGAACTTTAAAGCAATCATGTTCGGGGATACCCAACCTCGAAACCAGAAAGAAGTCGATTACATCGCCCATGACGTGATCGAAGAACTGATCGGAACAGATGCAGCCTTCGGCGTCACACTCGGAGATATCGTGTTCAATGATCTGGGTGTGATGCCTGCGATGAATAAAACCGTCGCGCTGCTCGGCATTCCGTGGTACAACGTCGTCGGAAATCACGACATCAACATGGACGCCCCCAGCCGAAAGCTTGCAAACGAAACCTTTGAGCATTTTTACGGTCCGTCGTACTACTCATTCGACTATGGTCCTGTGCACTTTATCGTCGTCGACGACATCGAATGGGTTGTCCCGCAAGGCGACGGTCGCTCCACATACCGCGGCGGAATTGGCCCGGAACAACTGAAGTTCATTGAGACCGACCTCGCACAGATTCCTGAAGACCAGATGGTCGTGCTCATGATGCACATTCCGATCATTGGTGTGCATGATCGCCACGACCTCTATCGACTTATCGAACAACGTCCGCTTTGCATCTCAATCTCCGGTCATACGCATCATCATGAGCACGTCTGGATCACCGACGTTGACGGTTGGAACGGACCAAAACCGCATCACCACATCATTAACGTCACTGTGTGCGGCAGCTGGTGGAGAGGAACACCAGATGAACGCGGAATTCCTCACGCCACCATGGCCGACGGTGCTCCGAACGGATACTCCATCCTGAACTTCGACGGGAACGATTACAAACTCGACTACTACGCCGCCAGTCGTGGATCGAACTACCAGATGGAAATGGATGCTCCCGAAGTCGTGACTCCCGACAATTCACACGAATCGCTCGTCTACGCGAACGTCTTCAACGGCGACCAGCACACCACAGTCAAGATGCGAGTCGCCGATGGAGAGTGGATCGAAATGGACCACGCTCGCGAAATTGATCCGAAGTACTTGCGAACTTATCAGTCCGAGTTGAAGATCCTCGAAAAGAACGCTGGCTTGTTTACAGAAATCCCGCAGCCGAAAGCTTCGACTCACCTCTGGAAAGCGAATCTGCCTGCTTCACTCCCACTCGGAACTCACCGAATTCACATTCAGGCTGTTGATCGACATGGTCGCCAGTTCGATGACTCTCGAATCATCCGAGTTGAAGAGTAAGCCTATCTGCCTCATTCAGTAAGCTTTAGAAACTTGAAAGGGCGACCGAGTTCCACGGTCGCCCTTTCTGCATGAATACCTGCAAGACGTTTTCAGGTCGTGCCCAAATCAGTGACGTTCTCGCTAGATAAAAACACCGCTGGTGAATTGGTCAGCCAATGAATGCGATCAAAGCAGGTGTCAGGAGCGTGATGAGAATGAGAGCAAGCGGATAAGCGGTCGCATAGCTCGTCGCTGGCCGACTCGAATCGACCGTCGAAGTAATCGCCCCCAGCCCCGGAGTGGAAGTCATCGCTCCGCAGATTCCGCCGAGTGCTTCTAACCATCCGATCTTGAACAGTCGGCGAGCCATGACCACTCCCACAATCAGCGGAACGGTGACGACGCAAATCGAAACCAGACACAAGACCAGCCCGTATTGTGCAATCACCGATACAAATTTCTGCCCGGCACTCGCACCAGCTTGAGCGAGGAACAGCGCCAGTCCAACTTCTCCCAGCAACAACTTGGCGGCGGGCGGAATACGAACTGCCAATGGACCGATTTTTCGAACGCGTCCCAGAATCAGCCCGACGATGAGCGGTCCTCCCGCCATTCCGAGAGTGATCGATAAATCGCCAAAGCCAAACCGAACCTGCCCCAGTAAAATACCAAGGCTCAGCCCTGCGACGAGCGAAATCAGATCCGTCTCATCAAGCGTCCGCTCACGATGGCCTGCAAACCGGACAAACTCAGAAATTGCTTCCGGCTCTCCAATCACGGTCAGTGCATCTCCGAAGTAAATCTCATCCTTCGGGCTGGGAACAAATTCAATCTCCTGCCGAAAGACTCGCGTCACCGTGATTCCCATTCGGCTGCGAAGATGAAGCTGTTCGAGAGTTTTTCCGACCACCTCACTGGAAGTCACGACAACACGTCGCCGCTGACGATCAGTGTCTCTTATGTAGTCGCCGCTTTCGGTTGATTGCCCGAGAACTTCAACAATCCCTCCCAGTCGGTTCGCTCCACCCACGATCAGAACCTTCTGACCAGCCTCAAAAACAAAATCTCCTTTCAAGGGCTGTAAACGTCCATCGACGAGTACTCGAGAAATCTGGCACTTGGAGTTCGACAATGACGTCACCTGGCTGGGTCGTTTACCGATGACAGCGGGGTTGGAGATCTCCACGAGCACGTTGGAAATTGCGCCATCACCTGAAGCTTGTGTGTCATCAGATTTCTGCAACTCCTCCGAGTTGATGAACTGCTTGGCAATCAACTGAATGAAAACGATCACACAGATCACGCCAAAGGGATAAGCGATTCCAAAACCGACAGCTGCTTTGGAACCGGGAGGAAGCGAATCGATCGCCGCAGCGAGGGCTGGAGTACTGGTCAACGCTCCGGCAAAGAGCCCACCGGCAAGATCTGCTTTCAAACTGAAAACCTGAGCCAAGAACCACGTCGTGAGCCCACCCGAGAGAATCATCGCGCCTGCCATCAGCGACAACGACTTCCCCTGTGAGAACAGGACTTGGAAGAAACTCGACCCGGCTCCGATTCCCAGGCAGTAGACGAAGAGCACAACACCGATTTGGCCGGCTGTCTCAGGCACGCGGAATCCAAAATGCCCAGCGACGAGGGCAACGAACACGACTCCCGATGTCCCCAGCGAGATTCCTCGCAGACTCACTTTGCCGAACAGCAAACCGAGACCGACAACAACCAGCAGAGAGAGAAGTTGCTGCGTCGACTCGTCCATGATCGTTTAACCTTCGATGCTACAGACTCATTTGAACAGAGCGAGCGTTCATCTGAACCACGGAGCGTGATTCATTGCACAGTCAGCAAACTACCGACAATCGTCGGTGAGTTGCTACTCCGTTCACCTGTAAAATGAACCGGATCAACCATCTTTGATTAACGAGAGCCAGCAACCCCTCACCGGCATCGCACTTCATCGAAGTCGAAGCACTAAGATTGAAATGGAAAGGCAATGGCGGTTAGGTCTCACTCCAGCCGGTGAGTCGTAAGAAGAAGAGAAGCAACTCATCGCTTGAGCTTGTTTAAGCTCGTATATCGAATTGCTTTCGAAGCACATCGCAGCAGCATTGCGGCATCGTTGTGAGTGACCGCCGTTCAAATTATTCGGTCGCTGTTGCCACGTTCTCAGCGGAAGCAGTTGGGATCGTTTCGAGGATTCCGCGAATCTGGTCGGCGAGCATCACTGCCGCTGAACCGTTGATGTGAAGCCCGTCGAACGTGTATTCCTCTGCGAGCTCTCCCTCTCCATTCAGAAAAGGACTGATATCGACAACGTGAACTTTTGAAGAAGTCTCGTTCACTTCGTTAATGAGCTCAGCAAGAGCTCCGACTTCCGCCTGTTCTGGAGGATGAATTCTCGGATGTGTCCGCACGATTTGTTCGTGATAAATCCGCGAATTGATCGGGAAGCACGGGACAAGAATGATCTCAAAATCTTTGTTGGCCAGCATTGTGAGCATCGACCGAAACTGCTGCTTCACTTCTTCAACATCTCTTCCGCCCTGAAAGTCGTTGATCCCACCATTCACGATGACGCAGCGAGGACGGCAGTCGACAATCTCTGAGAGTCGACGCTGAATTTCTGCCAGCACCGCTCCATTAACGGCACGATTTCTAACTTCGCTTCCCAGCAGTTCGTGCCATTCGACGAAATCGAGTTGGCTGTCTCCGACGACGACAATGTCTCCCTCTGAAACCGGTGAGCACTCAAAGAAGCTTTCTCGATTCGTCGCGTAGCCTGCTTTTCGATCGACTTTGGTCAGTTTTGCCTGCAGCCAGTTCACTCCGCCGAGCATCAAAAAGAGACTGAATCCACCAGCGAGGAGCAACATGTTCAGGCTTAAGGACAGCAATGGCCAGATATTGCGATTCGTTAGCTTCGGTCGCTCGGACGGAGTCGGAGCATTCTGTGAGCCCTCAGAACGCTGATTCACCCGTTCATCCATTTCACGAAGCAGCTGGATATCGCGCTCGATATCAGCAATTTCGGCGAGTACGGGATGTTCAGGGGAATCGATCTCAGTTCGTTCCACGGCCTACCGAGTCCTTCTTTCGTCGACGCAGCGAGTGTGCGAGAAGTGTTTTTGCCCGTAGAAGTGAAATGCTTGCGCACATCCCGAACCCCTGGCCTGATCCCGGACTCTGAACGCTAGCTCGAGAACCTGGAGAGAGTGCGTAATTTGTCACAATTTTGCGAAAAATGACCGGGTGCTAAGCCTCACTCTCCCAAGCTGTGTCTCAAACGGTCGAATCGTCCCATTCTGGACGCGTTACAGCCTCGATCCGGGTGCGGATTCGGGTTGACCCCTATGAGAGATTTGGATAACTCACCGAGACAGTTTGACACTCCCACATCATGGACGATGGATGTCTGATATGCCTTCGAAGGAATCTCGCCAGCTTGCCGCCGCAAAATCTTTCTGGACTCATCTCGCTGAGCACGTCAATGCAGCGTTTTCGATCCGGCTTTGGGACGGAACTGAGATTCCCCTCGGAGATTCTGTGATCCCCGGCCGGGCAGTCTCGATTTCCAGCCCGGGCGTTGTGACATCACTGATCCGGCGACCGACACTCGACAATCTGGCTCGCCACTTCGCACTCAAGCACATCGATTTTCACGGTGCTGATCTCTACACCTTTCTCGCCGATCTCCGCACAAAACACTCACGGCGAAACCTCAAAGGCATCAGCAAGTGGAAAGCCATCAAATCGCTGTTCCCGTTCATCCTGGGAACTGCGGAATCGACCGATGTCGACCACTGCTATGCAGGTGACGAACTTGGGCTTCACCGAGAACAAGCTGAGAACAAAGACTTCATCCAATTTCACTACGACTTGAGCAACGAGTTTTACTCGCTGTTTCTCGATCCAGAAATGGTTTACTCGTGTGCGTATTTCACTGACTGGTCGAACTCGCTCGAGCAGGCTCAGCACGACAAGCTCGACATGATCTGCCGTAAGCTGATGCTGCAGCCGGGAGAAACATTTCTCGACATTGGCTGCGGCTGGGGTGCTCTCGTCTGTCATGCAGCCAAAGAGTACGGCGTGAAAGCCCACGGAATCACACTCTCAGAAGAGCAACTCGCTTTCGCGAATAACAAAATCCAATCACTCGGGCTCGAAGATCGCGTTACGGTTGAGCTCAAAGACTACGCCCACCTGACCGGGACTTACGACAAGATTGCCAGCATCGGAATGGTCGAGCACGTTGGCATCGACAACATGGGTCTATACATGCAGACGGTCAACAAGCTGCTGCCGGACAACGGATTGTTCCTCTGTCACGGAATCACACGGCCTGCGAAAGCAACTCAAAAGCAGTTCCGCAAAATGCGTCCCGAACGTCGGCTGCTCGCGAAATACATTTTCCCAGGCGGTGAACTCGATCACATCGGGCACATGCTGCAATCGATGGAAGCCCACAAATTCGAAGTTCACGATGTCGAAGGATGGCGAGATCACTACGCTTTAACCTGCAAACTGTGGTGTCAGAAACTCTCCCAACACGAGCAGCAAGCCATCGAAATGATCGGTGAAGAACGTTACCGCATGTGGTTGTTGTACCTCGCCGGCGTCTCGTTCGCTTTGGGAGATGGATCGGCATGTATCTACCAGACGATCGGCAGAAAGCGCGCATCGAAAGGCATCTCAGGTATGCCATCCACTCGCGAGCACTTGTACAAACCGAAGACTGCTAATCACTCGCAGGTTGAGCGCCGGGCGGCTTAACTCTGCTGATGTATTCCGCCTGAAACACACAGCGAAGTTGATCATTCACTCATAAAACAATCTGATGGAGTCGCCGTTTTCAGAGGTGTCCAGTTTTGCTCGACTGGCAGGTCCCAAGGTGATCAAAGCACGCACAATGTCAAAGTCATTCGCGCTGGTCATCGGCTTGCTCATCGTTGTGTTCGCCCAGAACCTCTCTGGGCAGGAGCCTCCACCTGACAGCAACTTCTTGCTGCCGGAACTCCCTCAAGTTCCTGTTCAAGTTGATGAAGTCTTTGCCGAACCATCGTCGTCGATTGTTGCATCGCCTCCGTTTGAAAACCTCAGACGTTTTCAAGGACGCTTCAACACGAATGACACTTCCTTCGGGATTGGAACCGACCTCTATTCAGCTCCGGACTTTGAGGGCGGGCTAATTGTTGTCGGAGACAACGTCGCCATGAAGATTGGTGGCTATGTCAAAGCGGACTTCATCTACGACTTCTCTCCAATCGACTCGATGGACTCCTTCATCACGACGAGTATTCCGGTCGGAGCCCCTCCCCGGACGAATACTCGATTCCATGCGCGTCAAACGCGGATGAGCTTCGATACTCGCTGGGCATCGAACGAACGATTGATCCAGATCTACGTCGAAGGCGACTTCTTTGGAGACGGTTCGACGTTTCGACTGCGACACGCTTACGGGGAAGTTGGACCGCTGCTCGTCGGGAAAACCTGGACGACGTTCACAGATGTCAGCGCCTTTCCTTCGACTCTCGATTTCGAAGGCTCAGTCTCGAGCGTCAATCGACGCCAGGCGCTCGCGCGCTGGACAACTGGTCTGCCCGGCTTCTCAGAAGACGTGACGGCAGCCGTCGCGGTCGAAGATCCTTCGTTCATTTACGAACTTCCGCCAGGAGTCGTCGGGAACGTTCGAACTGTCGCGCCGGACTTCGTCTCGCGTATCCGCTACAGCCCTGATTGGGGACAATTCCAGGCAGCGAATGTCCTGCGCATCGGAGGATTTCAAATGCCTCACGATGACGTGACGACGGGATTTGGCTGGGGATTCAACTTCAGCGCGGTGAAGACAGTCGGAACCAGTTCGAAGATTTACAGCCAGATCGTCTTCGGAAAGGGAATCGGAAGTTTTCGCTCGCTTCCCGATGCAGCTCCTGATTCGTTGACGAGCGTTGAACCAGTTGGAATGTTTGGCTGGATGGTCGGCATCACCCACGATTGGAATGAGGAGCTGAGCTCCAACTTCACCTACGCAGAAAACACCCTCGATAACGCTCCCCTGCAACCACCGTCAGATGTGCAGAAGACAACTTACCTCGCTGTGAATCTACTTTGGACACCGCTTGAGAGAGTAACGACAGGCGTTGAGTATCTGTACGGCGTCCGCACAAACGTTGACGAAGATTCCGCCGCTGCTCATCGGCTGCAAGCTTCATTCATCTTCGACCTGCCATAGTAAACCACAATTCTGGGCAGACTCTCACATCGCTCTGAGAGACTCGGGGTTCTATTTGCCGACGTTGGAATTGTCGTTCTTCAATTGGGCGAAGACATACAGCATCTCACGAGCGATTTGAGCTGAGCGGTTGTCATACGCCTGTGATTCTTCCGGCGTTCCGTCGGCAATTTTGGGATCCTCGTAAGGAATCGCCACGCGCAGCTGCGCTCCTTGAACTTCCGGGCAACTCTTGTCAGCACTCGAACACGTCATGACAGCACAAAACTCAGAGGATGGATTCGGCGGACTGTCGTAGATTTTCGAAAAGCAAGATTGAACCGGGCTGGCTTTCGAGAATCGAACGACATAGACAGGGTTTGAACCGGGTTGATTCAGTTCGATATTCATTCCTGTTCGATTCAGTGCAGCGACAGCTCGCGGGTTGAAGGCGGTGGCTTCTGTTCCGCCTGAAAATGATTGATAGCTCTCCACGTCGAAATAGTGAGCCGCAACTGCCGACCAGAGCTGACACATATGGCTGCGCCGGGAGTTGTGTGTGCAAATGAATGTCATCTTCACGGGCAGATCAGACGCCTGACGTGCGCGAATATAGCTCGTCAGCTTGTTCAATTGCGTTTGACGCTCGATCGGAATTTGATCGAACTCAGTGAGACGCTGTTCCACGTACTGGTCGAGTTCTTCAAAGAGGTCGTCGGCAATCAGAGTCGATCCAAACATAATCGAAGTGAGCCCCAAGGCCCATGCTGTAACGATTGCGAAGTTGAATGAATGCATTGTCTACCTGCATTTGACTCGTTGCCAATCATCCGCCCGGAATCCAGACGAATTGAGGAACTCCCATTAACACAGTCAAACACCATGCTTTCCACGATCCAACTTGTCAAGCGCCGATGGCTGCTTCGCAAGGTGCAACCAATCGTGAACCTCCTGAGCGTGATCAAGGCGAATCACTTCAATTGATCTCAGAAGCAAACACAACGATCGCAGAAAGAAAGGAGTTGAAGAGAACCCAAGAACCGAGAACGAACATCAGGAAACGTCTTTGAGTGTCAGCTTCGAGCGTTTCAGGACGATCCCGAAGCCGATCAATCCTGCCACCATGAACCCGGAACAGAGAAGGAAAATCTTCTCTGGATGTTCACCGGATGCGTTCGTGAAGAGCGGTCGGAGGATGGGATACAAGAGCGCTGCCACGGTGAGAAACCCGAACGAAATCCCGCTCGATGCTCCAAGAACACGGCCGCGTTCATGTGTTGTCGAAAGACGTTGAAGCAGAGCCTGCAACGGAATCAGATAAAACCCTGCGGCAATCCCTGCTCCGAGAATCAAACCTGCGTGCGAACTGAATAGTATTCGGATCGTCGGAGCTTTGTCTGGCAGCGTCGGAGGAATGGTCCCCAACAGAAAGAACAAGACTGCCAATGCCACGCCGCCAATGGGAATCAAAACCGGACGAATCTTCGAGCCAGAAACATATCCCGCGACGGCGCTTCCGATCCCGATTGCGAGGCCGAGAATTCCGAGAAGCACGCTCACTTCAGAGCGAGAAACTTCGTATCGCTGCAAAACGACTGTGTATTCGGGGATAATCAGCAGAGCCAAACCAGCCAGAAAATAGAAGTAACCGGACGCAATCGCGATCAGCAGCAGCGGCCCTTTGGCCATCTCTTTGATGGCCCACATGTATCCCGTTGATGGATTCCAACTGTATTGAATCGACTTCCTTCCCGGAGCGAGAGGAGTCATAAAACTGATTGCCATCAAGCCTAAGACCGCGACGACAACTAACACAATACCGGGCAACCAGAGCATCGCAGGCGGTGTCGGAACGCCCTCTCGTGGAAGTGGGCTGTAGTAATCGGCAATCACTCCGGCGGACAGAGTTCCCACAATTACAGCTACATTCGACATCATTCCGATCAGGCCATTCGCGCGGCTGATGCGACTCACCGGGACGAGTTCGGGAATCATTCCGTACTTTGCAGGTCCAAAGAAAGCGCTTTGACACGCCAGAGCAATCAGACTCAACAATGTCACCCAAAGGTTTCCGGTCCAGAAACCGATCATCGCAACGATCGCGATTGGAATCTCGACCACCTTCACCAGTATGCTGACAAACCTCTTGCTGTGCCGATCGGCAAACTGTCCCGCCATCCCGGAGAGAAGCAAGAACGGGATCGACAAACAAGCACTGACAATTCCCTGCCCCCCGGAGCCGAGTTGTCCTTTCCAGGCGCCGTCGATCACCATGTAGATCAAGACTCCCTTCAAAACGTTGTCGTTGGCAGCTCCGAGAAACTGAGTGATCAACAGCGACACAAACCCGCGGACGGAATGTGTCGACTCGGACACTTCTGCCGGGCTGCTGCCTGTTGGAGTTTCAATTGCAGTCACTGTCGTGTTCATCGAATCCGTCCTGAATCGACATCAACATCCCGGTCGAGGAAGTGATTTGCTCAGTCATTCCGTCTCGCTCACGCGAAACCGAACTCACTGGGTTGACGAGAGAAGCCATCCCGCTGAAGTCCTAGAATAACTCGCACCAAAAATTGAAGCGAGGTCAATGAGTCGACTCCAACCGGTGCCTCGATGGACCGAATTCGGAGCTGAATTCAAGTTGATTCAGCGATGAAAAAAGGCCGCGGGCTTGCTTCGCGACTGCTTTCTCTTTCATCATGACTTAAGTTCCCGCCTCAAGAACGGACTGGATGGCCGCGATCGTTTCCATTCCGTTCCCAGCCTGCAGAGTTTTCTTCATGCGAATCTTCACTCAATGCGCGCTATTCGTCCTTCTCTCATCTCACTCCACATTGTTCGCACAAGATGAAGAGCAATCCTCGAACGCTCCCCCGAAGTCTCGGAAGATCTCGATTCCGTTGATCGACCTTGCTTCGGACGTTTCGCGACAGGTGATCGTCGACCGAGAAGCTGGGCAATACCTGGGACATCCTACGACGCTGCTTTTGGAGGACGGTGAGACAATTCTTTGCGTCTACCCCAAGGGCCACGGGCGCGGTCCGATTGTTTACAAGCGCAGCAACGATGGAGGTCTAACCTGGAGTGACCGCTTGCCGACTCCGGAAAACTGGTCGACCAGCAAGGAAACTCCGACTTTGCATCGAGTCATTTCCTCCGACGGAACGCGTCGACTCATTCTCTGGTCCGGACTCTACCCCGCCCGCATTGCAGTCAGCGAAGATGATGGGAGTTCATGGACACCGCTGAAAACTGCCGGGGACTGGGGCGGAATTGTCGTCATGAGTTCACTCGTTCCGACTGGAAAGCCCGGAGCTTATCGTGCATTTTTCCACGACGACGGCCGCTTCTTTCAAGAATCTGGCCAAGCTGAAAATCCCAGAATCTTTACGCTTTACCAAACGCTATCGACTGATGGCGGTTTAACCTGGGAGAGCCCCGAAGCGATCCTCGCACGATCTGATTTACATTTGTGTGAACCGGGGGCTGTCTTCTCTCCCGATGGGAGCGAACTTGCCTTGCTTCTGCGTGAGAACAGCCGAACTCGAAATTCGCACATCATCTTCAGCTCCGATGCTGGCGAGACATGGTCGAGTTCGGTTGAACTCCCTGCTTCATTGACTGGAGATCGCCATACAGCGAAGTATTCTCCCGATGGGCGGCTGGTGATTTCATTCCGCGACATGGCTCACGAGAGCCCGACTCGAGGAGATTGGGTGGCTTGGGTTGGCTCGTACGAGCAACTTCGCTCCGGCGGTGAGGGAGATTATCGGGTGCGTCTCATGGACAACACACACGGGGCTGACTGTGCTTATCCCGGTGTCGAAATCCTTCCCGATGGGACTTTCGTGGCGACTACATACGGCCACTGGACTGCTGGCGAAGAACCGTACATCGTCTCCGTGCGGTTCAAGCTCGATGAACTGGACAACCTGGTCGAATAAATCCCGAGCCGACTTGCTTGATCGGTGAGCCTGTCGCTCGATTTTCTCCACCGGAAATTCTTAACGGAAGAATTTCGGTGCGCTCATGCTCACGGCAGTTTCTAACACTCGCAGTAGGCGCAATCTCTGTTTCGAACTGGCGACATTCCGCTGTAAACGTGGCCAAATCGCATCAATTGAGACTCGATGACCGTGTGAGATTTCGAAAATTCTCGAAAAATCCCGACCACTGTCACAATCGCGACCTAGTGTCCAGATAGGCATCTCTGAGGCGGGTCACTTTCTGGAGAGATGTCTTCACTCAATTTTCTCTAAGTTAGCGAAAAAAGTGGGGTTTTAACGCATCCAAAACAGTCAATTCTTGCTATCACTACTCTCTCATTTTGAGAGTGACGTGGTTTGACTAATGGACATAGTTTCCCCGTAGCGTACCTCTCTCATTGAAACTCTTCTTGGAGCGAGAAGTTGAATCAGCGAACTACCGGCCGAACCGGGATGGATTCGGCCGCACACGGAGGCGAGTTCTCAGTCTTTCTGTTCACGAACGGGGACTGGTTTCCCATTGTGGAAAACGTTGCCCTGGAAGATGCACAGAGGACTGTTGGGCAGATGTCGACAATCATGGATTGCGCGACTCAAATTCGGAATTCGGATGAGACCATCATCATCCAGGAAGGTGAATTGATTTCGACCTGCATTGTGTAGGAAGACGATCTTCACAGCTCCGGATCTCGAACGCTTACCACGTCTCGTGTCGATCGGGTTGCGCTTGCAGCGAATGCTCTCATTCGGGATCTGCGCATTCTGAGATGCGACCTCGTCGCTTCAGCATCGCAAACAACACCTGCTCAAATGTCGAGTAGAATGGCACGAAGAATCTTCTGCGTTGAGCGCAATGGGCATTGTGTCATCGTGCCGCACTTGCGTCGTTCGTGAATCACTCAAGCAGCGTTCGACGGGAACGAATCACTGGACATGACGGTTCCCGCCTTCACTTCGGAAGCTTCTTTGCTCAAGCAGACTTTCGGGATTGTCGAACAACACTCTTCTGGCAGATGAAAGCCGATTCTCCCGTTGACGAAGTTAGTCTGTCGAATTTGATTGCAGGTGCCATTCCTGGATCGACTCCACGCGCGGCGTCGGATGCTTGTCGAGATACTCCAGTGCTTTAATCATCGCTTCGCAGCCCGGAAGTGTCGTCGCACAAGGAACTCCGTAGGTCACCGCCGCCGCTCGAATTCGACCTTCCTCAGTCCGACTTCCCTTGCCGCTTGGTGTGTTGAAGATGAACTGCACATCTCCGTTGACCATCATGTCGAGCAGATTCGGTCGACCTTCCTGAACCTTCTTGACGGTGTCTGCTTCGACACCTGCATCATTAAGAACTCTTGCTGTCCCGATCGTCGCAATGATTCGGAAACCGAGTTCCTTGAGTCGTCTGGCCGGTTCAATCATGGCTGACTTATGAGCCCCTGCCATGCTGATGAACACAGTTCCGCTCGTCGGAAGTTCAACTCCTGCTGCGAGCTGACTCTTCGCGAATGCAGCTGAGAAGTCGTCGTCGATCCCCATGACTTCCCCGGTCGATCGCATTTCCGGACCGAGAATGATGTCGACTCCGGAGAACCTTGAGAATGGGAATACGCTCTCCTTCACAGACGTATGTGTCGGCCACACTTCTTCAGTGACACCTTGCTCTTTCAGCGAAACGCCCGCCATCACTTTGGCAGCCATCGAGGCAAGTGGAAGACCGGTCGCTTTCGAGACAAACGGAGACGTTCGTGAAGCTCGCGGATTCACCTCGAGAATGTAGACGTCGTACTTCGTCCCCTCTGCTTTTTCAGTCTTCTTGATCGCGAACTGAATGTTCATCAGTCCGCGAACCTGAAGTTCTTTGGCCAGTGCGTAAGTCGATTTCTTGATCTCTTCGATGACATGCTCTGGAAGCGAGTAGGGCGGCAACGCACAAGCTGAGTCACCACTATGCACGCCCGCTTCTTCGATGTGTTCCATGACACCGCCGACGAGCGTTGTTGCACCATCTGAAATGGCATCGACATCGACTTCAATCGCATCCTGCAGGAATTTGTCAATGAGGACCGGATGATCCGGGCTGGCGTCGACAGCTTCTGTCATGTAGCGGACGAGGTCTTCTTCCTCGTAGCAGATCTCCATCGCTCGACCACCGAGAACGTAACTCGGTCGAACCAGAACGGGGTAGCCGATTCGCTGGGCGCTGGCTCGTGCACCTTCGACATCGATTGCTGTGCCATTTGGAGGTTGGCGAATTCCGAGCTTGTTGAGGATTTCCTGAAAGCGTTCGCGATCCTCAGCTGCGTCGATGTTGTCCGGACTGGTTCCGATGATAGGAACTCCAGCAGCTTCCAGCCCGCGAGCCAGGTTGAGCGGAGTCTGACCACCGAACTGGACAATGACGCCGTCTGGATCGAGTTGGTCGCAGATGTTCAACACATCTTCGGTCGTCAGCGGTTCGAAGAAGAGAAGATCTGACGTGTCGTAATCCGTCGAGACTGTCTCGGGATTCGAGTTGACCATCACGCTTTCAATGTCCAGCTCCGCCATCGCGAAGGCTGCGTGACAGCAACAGTAATCGAACTCGATCCCCTGCCCGATCCGGTTTGGTCCTCCACCGAGGATCATGATGCGTTTGCGATCGCGATTCGGACCGGGAGCTTCGTTTTCGATTTCGTAGCTACTGTAATAATACGGTGTGTACGCTTCGAACTCAGCGGCACACGTATCGACCTGCTTGAACGTCGCAGTGACGCCGAGCTTCTTGCGATAGTTCCGGACGTCCATCTCAGATGTGAGCCACCAGTCAGCAAGTTGGCGGTCTGAGAAGCCAGCCTGTTTGACCCGTCGCAAAAACTCTGCTTCGACGTCTTGAAGGTGTCCAACCTTGCGAATCTCTTCTTCGATCTCAATCAGATCTCGAAGCTGGAAGAGGAACCACGGATCAATTCCGGTCAGCTGGTTGATCTCTTCAAGAGACAACCCGGCCTTGAAGGCATATCTCAGGTAAAAGACACGTTCGGAATTCGGTGTTGCGAGCTTGCTGCGAATCTCTTCGATCTCTGGTTGTTTGTCGGTTCCCCACAGATCTTTTTTCCCGCCGCCGAACCCAAAGTGGCCAATCTCAAGCCCACGCAACGCCTTTTGGAACGACTCTTTAAAGGTCCGACCAATGGCCATCGTTTCACCGACCGATTTCATCTGAACGGTCAGAGTTGGATCTGCATCGGGGAACTTCTCGAACGTCCAGCGAGGATACTTCGTCACGACGTAATCAATCGTTGGTTCGAAACAGGCCAACGTCTCGCGGGTAATATCGTTCGGGATTTCGTCGAGTCGGTAGCCGACCGCAAGTTTTGCGGCGATTTTCGCGATCGGAAACCCGGTCGCTTTGGATGCCAAAGCACTCGAGCGACTCACGCGAGGATTCATCTCGATGACAACCATTCGGCCGGATCGAGGATCAATCGCAAACTGCACGTTTGATCCACCGGTCTCGACACCGATCTCTCGCATGCAGGCGAACGTCGCGTCGCGCATCCGCTGGTATTCTTTGTCGGTCAGAGTTTGAGCAGGAGCGACGGTGATCGAATCGCCTGTATGAACTCCCATCGCATCGAAGTTTTCGATGGCACAAATGATCACGCAGTTGTCGGCGCGATCTCGCATGACCTCCATCTCGTACTCTTTCCAACCGAGTACGGATTCTTCGAGCAGAACTTCTGA
The DNA here is from genome assembly GCF_040717535.1 of Thalassoglobus sp. JC818. Classification (NCBI taxonomy): domain Bacteria; kingdom Pseudomonadati; phylum Planctomycetota; class Planctomycetia; order Planctomycetales; family Planctomycetaceae; genus Thalassoglobus; species Thalassoglobus sp. JC818. Next base: position 29,331 of record NZ_JBFEFI010000012.1, on the reverse strand, counting down.
GACCGGAGACAGCTTCAGTCCGTTGCGGACTTTCTCTTCAAACTCTTCTTTGTTGTATGCGATTCCGCCGCCGCTTCCACCCAGTGTGTAACTTGGGCGGATAATGATCGGCAGACCGATTTCGCGCTGAGCAGCGCGGGCTTCTTCCATGTTGTGAACGACGATGGAACGCGGCACATCGAGGCCAATTTTGACCATCGCTTCTTTGAACGATTCGCGGCCTTCAGCTTTCGCGATGACATCCGAGCGAGCCCCGATCATCTCAACGCCGAGTTGATCAAGAATTCCGCGACGATGCAAATCCATCGCGGTGTTCAACCCTGTTTGTCCGCCGAGAGTCGGCAGGAGTGCGTCTGGACGTTCACGCTCCAGAATTTTGGCCACATACTGCCAGGTGATGGGCTCGATGTAGGTCCGATCCGCCGTCTGAGGATCGGTCATGATGGTGGCGGGATTCGAATTGACGAGGACAACTTCGTAGCCTTCGTCGCGGAGGGCTTTACATGCCTGCGTTCCCGAGTAATCAAACTCGCATGCCTGGCCGATAACAATCGGGCCTGAGCCGATAATCAAGATCTTTTTGATATCTTCGCGTTTGGGCACGTGGTTCCTCTTTCTTACCGGCTTCTCACTCCTGAATTGCTCTTGTCCGTCGCGACAATTCCTTCAGGGGCGAAACTGCGTCACATCTTGATTCGCACTACTCGTTGACTTCTGCGATGTCTCCCAGCGACACAGGAGCGAGTCTGAAACTGCTCCGTTTGGCTGGGATCTCGCACCGCAGTTTCTCTGCAACATTTCATACAGAAAGATCGTCCGATGCGAAGCCAATCCATCGCGCACAGGGAACCAACTCTCCCTGCGCATCCTGTTTGTGCAATTCGATCCTCGGAATTGCGCAAATTTCTGAGAAGCTACCAAGCTTATCGAGCGATTCAAGCGATCAGACCGCTTCCGCCCGTGAATTCAACAGAATGACCCACGAATGACAGCACTTCAAGCGGTCTCATCATCTGAGAATTTTTGTGAATTCTCCAGTGGAGCACTTGCGATTCAGCTGCGAACCAGAATTCCGGGGCGATCGATTTGAGTTCCTTTCACCTCGACAGAGAGCATTGGCCAGCTTTCTGCAGGGGTGAGATTCTCGGCAGCTCCCTCGCGGACGAGCATCGTATCGGCAGCCAAACCTGAACGAACTGAGGGATGCCAGCAGATGACTTGCCCGTTTTCGAACCTGTGATCTGATCCGGGAACCATGCGAATTTCCGAATCGCGATAGCCCATCAGTTCCGCCTGATCTGCGGATCGCCATTCGTCAGGCACTCCAAACTTCTCATAGATGCGACCGACGCGCGGCCACGTTTCAGACATCGACCAGCCTGCTCGCGAGAAATAAGCACCTGTCGCCTGAACAAGAGTCGCCAGGTGATGGACTTCCTGAAGCTCGCTCGAAGGTTCTCCGATACAAACAGTCCGAGAAGTAGAAACATGCAGACCGCGACGGCGCCCGGTGGCTGAAATCACGACGTGTCGTTCGACTCTGTCGTTGCCGTGAGTCCAATGCCGATATCGCCAACCTTGACCATCTGCCATGATTTGCATGCGAACGGGTTCGATTCCGTTTTTGATCAAGCGATGCGACAGATGACCGGCGATCTCAGCTTCGCAAGAGCCGATTTGAAAATTTCGGCCAGTCGCTTCAACAGCATGAGCAACTGCGAGTCCCAGTTCAGCAAAGCGATCGTGCTCGACTTTTGAGTAGTGCAGACGAAACGACTGCAAATCATCGCGAACGTTCGTCGTTCCCGTTAACGGGACATCGCAGGCGATTACTCTTCCCCGACAGACATCGTGAACGAGTTTCCCCGGATCTTCGGTCCATGGCCGCTCTTTCAGCAGGAACCCAAGACCTGACAAGTCCCGATCGAATAACTGCCCCGAGTCAACGTTGTTGCAAAGCACAACCCGCGCGTCAGCGGTGACCATGACGGTCGCGAAGACATCGGTGCCTCGTGCGTGTAGATTGCTGCTTCCGTCAGTCAGCCAGGAAAAGTTGGCCGGATCGCGGATCAACAGCCCATCAAAGCCTTTGAGTTGAAGATACTCAGCCAGCAGCGTGTGTTTTCTGTCGACTTCGCCGATCCGCTGGAAATCGATCGTCTGAATTTCTCCGGAAGAAACCGGAAAATCAGGAGCGACAGCGGTCGATGTTATCGTCGTACTTCTCATAGGCTTCGATCAGACAATTTCGAGACAACGAATTGCCTAACTGAATGATAGACCTTGTCTCCACCAGTTTTTCGATGAATCTGCGTTTTTTGAAAACCGCTCAATTCATCAGTGATGGGTACTTGTCGAGTTGAATGGACTAGCTGAAGATGAGAATAACACCGACTTGATGGGCATTCCAGCAAAAGCGACCAGAACGTCAGATGCCCGGGCCAGTTAACGAGAATGTTCCGACTGAATTGATCGCAATGGCACGCAACGAAGCCGACCGCGAAGACCTCTTCGAAGAATTCCGATCCGCCCGCATCAAATGGGAGTTTGCAGACAGTGCAAGCGAAACGGTCATCGTCGCTGGAATTCGTCACGATGAGCGGTTGTCCGTCTACTTCAACACTGATCCCTGCTATCACTTCGATGCTGAGAATCGGCTCATGCGGGCCTTCGTCGACGGGAAGCTCTTACGAACACACGGAACTTTTCTGGCCCAACTCAATCGAATTCGCACCGAACAAGAGACAGTACTTCAGCGACACGACATGGTCGATGATGAACTTCAAGAACTCTTGAGTGATGTTCACGCCAACTTGAAGCAGTTCCAAGAATCGCTTGTTCAGAATCAATTGACGGTCGTGCGTTCGTCAGACGAGGAGACTGATTTGAGCAGTCTCACGGAACGCCTGGAAGTGATTCTCAGCAAACCGATCGCCCTCGCCCCACCTTACCCAACGCGTCGCAAATGAAGCCATTCGCCACTTCTACGGGAGTCGACATTCACAACCGGTAGAGAACACTTGCGGAATGTTCTCAGCCAGTTGAATTCGAGTTAACTTAAAAGCTTGGCGATTGGATTTCCCTGATCAGTCACCGGTACCGGTCGATCTCCGGCATAGAGTGACTTTCGATAATCGACACCAACTGCCGCACATATTGTCGCAAAGAAGTCCGGAACACTCACAGGGTCAGACACGATCTGCTTTGAGAGTTTATCCGTCACTCCATAGGCTCCGCAGTGTGCCAGTCCACCGCCAGCCAGCACGCATGAAAACGCGGTCCCCTGATGGCCGCGTCCCCCACCGCTGTCGAATCCTGATGGGCGTCCAAATTCTGACGTGATCGTAATCAACGTCTTGTCGAGCAGCTGCTTCTCTTCGAGGTCGACAATCAATGTTGAGAGTGCCGAGTCAAGCTCTTCGATCAGTTTGTGCTGGTTGACGATTCCGCTGTTGTGCACATCCCAGCCGGAGCCATTGAGAAAGTTGAGATTGTGACTGACTTCGATGAAACGCACTCCACGCTCCACCAGTCGTCGACTCAACAAGCATCGCTGTCCAAACTCTCCACCGTATCGGTTGCGTAATTCGCTCGGCTCTCCGTCCAGTTGAAAGACACGATTGAACTCCGGACCGCTCAGCTTGAGACTCTGCTGAATGGCAGCTTCATAATCGAGAAGCTGCGCGACGGCGGTCTGCTCATCGCTCTTACGAAGCGAATTCAAGAACCGTTCACGACGTCGTTGGCGTTTTTCTGTGATTCCATCCGGTCGGGAAAGTCCAGCCGGGCCACGACCAGTTTCTGTCAGATAGAGGTATCCGTACTTGGCTCCCAGAAACCCGGGACCACGCGTCACATTTGGGTAACCGATTAAGACATATGGAGGAGCCCCGTCGTCTACGGGACCTCGCTCATGACAAATCAATGAACCGAGCGAAGGATATGTCACTGTTCCGGAAATCGTTCGCCCGGTATGCATCCGATTTGTAGCAGCGGCATGCTCGTCGATGACGTCATGATGTACCGTTCGAACAGCCGTCACTCGATCCATCACACCTGCTGTCTTACTCAGCGGTTTGCAGACTTGAACGCCGTCAACAACCGTATTGATCGAGTCGTAATAAGAGCCCGGCTGTTTGGTGAGTGGATCACCTTTAGTTTTGGGGTCGAACGTATCGACCTGCCCCATTCCGCCTCCGAGCCAGATCGAAATCACATGCTCTGCATTTCCGCTCAGTAGCGGAGCTTGCGTGCTCGCCGAGGAAGTTTTGGCCATCGCAAACGCACTCGCGGCAGCTGCGCTCGTTCCGAGAAATTGACGGCGGGACTGAGTTTTCATTGATAAATTCCTCGGTGGGAAAGCTTCAGGAAGTCATCAGTTGGTAGGCATTTTGGATTTTACAGCACTGTCGAACTTGAAGAGCTATGGAACCCAGACGAATGATCGATCGTTGACGAGACTCCAAATGACATCTTCGTAAACCTCTCGCCAATCACGATCGAGGCGAGGATCTGGCGACGGGCCGCGGAGGACTCGTCGCTGCCACTCTTCTTGAATCTCATTCGCCTCCGGAACGAGATGATTCGACCAGGTCGATTTCGGCAGTGGTGGGTCTTCGGAAGGGGCTTGCACTGCTCCCAAAGAGACAATTCGTTCATCAAAACCGGCGGACAATTCGGGAAGGAACGCCTGCTGCTCTTCGGCCGTCGCATAACGGCTGTGAAAACGTAAGAAGAGTGTATTGAGGAGATCTTCAGGAGACTCAGCATCGACGGCGATTTGAGCGAGTTCGCTCTCGAAGGAAGCACGAGTCAACGACATCGTCAGCGTTCCATTCTCCAAAATCCCGGGCTGTAGCAGGTTCGGGTCCGTTTCTCGTTCGAAGATCGGCTGTTGCCGAGTTCCGGTCCAACCGAATGCTTGAAGCACATCGACAATTGGTTGAGCGCGGGGGAATGACAAGCTGGGACGATCACGCTCGTTGTTCAAACCTGCGAACATCCATGCCCGTCGAGGAAACCCGAGCGTCGTTCGCCGCGTCGCAGATTCCGCTCCATCATGTGTAAATGTCAGCTCACCGACATCCATATCACTTCCGGTCGCAACAAACAGTGAATCGACGATTTGCTCAGCTGTCAGTCGTCGAGGATCGGGAGCATTAAAGAACCGATTCTCCGGAGAAGCCAGATGATTCTTCCCCACCGCTTTTCGCTGATACGCTTGCGATGTCATGATGAGTTTCAAGACATGCCGCACATCGTAATCGTGAGTGACAAACTCATTGGCCAACCACTCAAGAAGCTCAGGGTGACTGGCAGTTTGACCTTCCCAGTCATGGACAGGTTGCACGATTCCCGCACCGAGTAATCGATTCCAAAGATGATTCACTACAATCTTCGGGAACCTTTCATTCTTGGGGGATGTGATCAATGCAGCGAGCCGTTCCCGAGAATCGTCCGGATTCTGAATGAGAAGATCGATGTGCTCATCATCTTGCACTCCGGTTTGCTCAGCAAAAGGCCAGTCAGGCGACACCTTCACTCCCGGTTGCAGCGTCACCTCAATGAGGGACTCGCGACCGATGCCTTCGAAAAACGCATCCGGAACGCGACTCGTATCCGGCGGTGCCAGCGACTGACGTTTCAGCATGGCCGCTAACGAGTAAAGATCTTCTTGGGTCGTGCTGTGGTAAGGAGAATCGTGGCAGCGAGCACATTGCATTTCGATGCCTAAAAACGCCGAAGCCAGAATGTGTCCTTTGGCAGCCATGGGAGAATCGTTCTCGCCAGCCATTCCAAATCCGGCACTTCCCCCCTCATGACCACTCCCTCGCATCAGAATCAGTTCGGTCACCATTCGGTCGAGCGATTTTCCATCGCGCAAAGACTCGTACAAGAACCATCGAAACGGACCGGTCGAATTCAACGACTGATTCAGAAGCGTCGGATTTTCCGCGAGGATGTCCATCCAGAAACTGACCCAGTGATCCGCATACCGGTCATCTTCCAGAAGACTCTCCACCAGTTGTTCCCGTTTTCGCGAGTCTGTATCGGCGAGAAACCGCGAGGCTTCTTCGAGATTTGGAACAACTCCGATTGTGTCCAGATAGACACGTCTGAGGAAAGATGCATCATCCACAACCGGTGCCAACTGCAGCGATTCCTGATCGGCGGAGTGATCCACCCAGACCGCGCCATCGCGGACCCAGTCTTCAAGAATCTCAATCTGTCCCTGCGAAAGTCCTTCTTCTGTCGGAGGCATATCTCCTGCGCGAACCCGGGCGATGAGTTCGCTCGTCTCAGGATCTCCAGGCACGACTGCAGCGAAGCCGGATTCTCCGTTTGACAAAATTCCCTGACGGGAATTGAATCGCAACCCGCCCTGCTCTTTTTCCCCATGACAGCGGAAGCACTGCTCCTGAAGGATAGGAAAGACCTTCTCCTGGAAGTTCTTTGCAGCTGCGGTTTGACTTCCTTCGAGCTGACTCTGAACTGATGCGATCTTGTCGAGAATGAAATGATCAACGGGATGATCAGCCAATTTAGCCGGACGCTGAAACGCATTCGTGAGCGACTCGCTGGCAGCTACGAATTCTCTAGCAATCGTGTGCCGACGATCCCAGAAGTCGTCCTGAGACGTCGCTGCCTCGCGTCGAATATGATCTTCGAACGCAATGAGTTCAGCCTCAATTTCCTTCAGTTTGGGCTCAATAACGTCATCGGTCATGAACAGAGGATCGTTGGAATTTCCGCTGAGCACTTTGAATGGACCTTGTCCGTCCTGCTGAATCGCGACACAGATTTCCCCAGACTCCGTCCGATTTCCCGGTCGACCGACGATCACTTCCAGCACGACGCGCACTCGCCGTGAATTTGCGTCTCCATCCGGAGCAATCACGAGTTCGCTGATTGCTTCCTGTTGCGGAAATGGAAGTCGCCGTGCGCCCGGAACAAGTGGATCAGGAACCGGCACGATTGGCTCAAGATTGCCACTGCGTCTCGGGGCACTTTTCAAACGTGAAACCAGTTTTCCGTCGATCCACAATCGACTTGTCGAACGAGCTCTGACCAGGCATTGATGACTTCCCACCGGAAGTTCAATATCTCCAGCGATCCGCAACAGGACCGGTGCATTCCAACTGGAACGGATACCCCATGATTCGTAACGAACAGGAATTCTGGAAAGTAGAAACGAGTCGGAAGACCAGCGGAGAGTCTCTGTCGGCCATGTTTCTCCGTCGTAAAGCCAGCGGTCTCCGGATGGCATTCCTTCACTCATTTGAAGGATCACATGCCCACTGGGAATTGCTCCAAGTTCGGGCATTTCTTCCGGTGCGTAAACGACCGTTCGCTGCTTGCCAACCCGGTGAAACTTTGCAGCCAAGACTTCATCTGACAATACAGCACGATGAATTGCGATGCCGTCGAGTCGCCCAGTGAAACCGTACCCGATCCTGACTTCATCATCGTCAACGACAGGAGGCTTGGTCGTGGCCCCTCCCATGTCCCACGTTCCGTCCGTCTTCTTCCCGTTCAGCCAGCCGGTGATGGAATCCGGATCGCCAAATCGATAGGTGATGGCAATGTGATGCCAGCCAGTCGCGACAGGAAAGCCGAGAGTGGACGTCCAGCGATGCCAGTGCTGATCACCCTTGGAGAGCTTGGAAGCGAAAAGAAAGTTCAGCTTCGCTTCGCCCTTCTTTCCCATTAACCGCAGCGCCCAGTTTTGATTATCGCGTGCAAACTTGCCGGAGTTGGTCCGTCCTTTACCGATCACATAGAGCAGTTGACCATCACGAATCAAGGCTGTGTTCACCCATGCTTCGAGTGTGATCTCGTCGCCATTATCGAAATCGAAGCGGCTCTGTTCCCCATCGTCAGGCACTGACAGATAGGCTTCAGCGTCGAGTTTGACCGCCAGATTGGTCGGAAGCATGTCCGGAAACTCAGGCGGTCGGGGACCTTCCTGATCACCTTCGACATTACCATGAGCCTGGTATTGCGCTGATTCCCCTTCCTCGAAATTCCACTCCGCCACAGCTTGGAGAGATTCTGAGTCAGGAGTGGATGAGTTCGGTTGAGCGGAAGGCTGAGCACTCAAAACTCCGCACGGGAGTATCACCCACAGCGTCGCTACGGCTAACGAACGAAACTTCATGTGGCAACAATCTCTTTGTAGGCTCGACCTTCGTTCTGATCGATTCGTTCCGGCCGCCCCTTATGAATGTAAATCAACTCTTTGTGGTTCAAGCCCATCAGGTGCAGAACCGTTGAGTGGATATCGTGCACGTGCAATCGGTCCTCAACTGCATGCAGACCGATTTCATCCGTCGTTCCGTACGCCTTGCCTCCCTGAACTCCGCCTCCAGCCATCCACATTGTGAAACCAGTAGGGTTGTGATCGCGTCCATCGCCTTTTTCACTCATCGGAGTTCGACCAAATTCGCCGCCCCAGACGACGAGAGTTTGATCGAGCAGCCCTCGTCTGCGGAGGTCCTTGATCAATCCAGCGACAGGCAAATCCATCCCGCCGCACATGCGTGTGTGATTGGCTTCGATGTTGTCATGAGCATCCCATTTGCTTCCAGCTCCATGATAGCACTGAACAAACCGCACACCGCGTTCGACGAGCCGGCGAGCCATTAACAGATTGCGTCCGTATGAAGCGGTCTTTTCGTTGTCCAGACCGTACAGAGCTTGTGTCTCAGCGGTCTCTTCAGAGAGGTCAACCGCTTCAGGGGCATGTGCCTGCATTTGGAAAGCAAGTTCGAAGCTGCGAATGCGCGCGTCCAATTCGCTGTTTTCTGGACGAGATTCCGCATGCCGATGATTGATCTGATTGAGAAAATCGAGCTCCATCCGCTGATGCTTCGTCGCGATCTCTTCGGGTGGATGAAGATTCGAAAACGGGGGGCCGCTCTTCTGCATTGTCGTGCCCTGATAGATCGCCGGCATGAATCCGGTTCCCCAGTTTCGGGCACCATTGATCACGCGACCGGTCCCTTCCTGCATCACGACGAACGCGGGAAGATTTTCATTCTCGGTTCCGAGTCCGTACGTGACCCAGCTTCCCAGCGATGGACGGCCGGCAAACTGTGACCCGGTGTTCATCTGACAGATTCCACCAGAGTGATTGATTCCGTTTGTCCAACACGATCGAATCACAGCCAGCTCATCCGCAACTTCAGCTGTGTGAGGCAGCCAGTCTGAAATCCATAATCCCCCTTCGCCGTGCTGCTTGAACTTTCGCTGCGTCGGAAGAATGGGAGAATCGAACTCTCCCATGGCGGTGATCACACGCCCGAAGCTTTCCGGAATCGGTTTTCCGGCCAGTTTCTCAAGCTCAGGTTTCGGGTCGAATGTATCGAGATGGCTTGGCCCTCCGTCCATGAACAGAAAGATGACGCTCTTGGCCTGACCCGGATGATGGGTCAGCTTTGATGCCAGAGGAGACGTAATCGATTCCGATCCAGATGCCTGATCGTTTTGCAACAGACCAGCCAGTGCCAAAGCCCCGAACCCGCTGCCGCTCTGAACCAGCATCTTTCGTCGCGACAGGTTCTCAGTGCGCGCGTTTTCAGTCGACATAAATCACCTCATTGGAACACAAGAGTGCGTGCAACAGAGCTGTGCGGGCTCGCTTCATTGGCGAAGCCAAATTCAAGCCATCAACAGATGCATGAAGACCATTCCCGGAAATGTCGCCGCCCAAATGATCTTCCGAATCGAAACGAAGGTCCAGAACCCGATTGGCGTGTTCCGAATCATCGCCGAACAATTTTGATCGGTCCAGCACCGCACTGTGCACGCGGACGTTTTGAATCATGCCGTCCCAGAGATGACTTCCTGAACGACCACCAATTTGGACCGGTCGATCAGACTGCACGTTCCAAGTTGCTTGATGAGTCGCTTCGGCTTCCTCAGGGGGCTGTTCTGGTTTCGACAAATCCTGCAAATAAAAGTGAATGCCCGATCCCGCTTGGTCTCGGAAGTCAATCGTCACTGCAACATAGTACGGGGTATCGAGCTTCATTCTGAGATTTGACGCAACGACTTCGTAAGTCGGTTTGCTCTCATCTTCTTTCGTTGAACCGACAAGCTGGAGGATTAAGTTGCGAGGTTGATATCGGCTCTTGGTTGATGTCACTCCCAATGACCATCCTCGATCACTCTGCTTCCCACTCCAGTTGGCGACAATTGTGCGGACTGACGCATCAGGATAAAGCGAGTCCAGCAGCACTATCGCTTCTATGGTCAACTTTCCGTTGGTTTCGGAATCGGAAAGCTGCGGAACCTTACCCGTCTGCACGATACCCGGAGACTTCTCCGAAAAACGGAGAGCACTTCCGCCACTCGGAAATGGTTCTACGGGACTCTGACGATCCGTCGTCGAAACGTATTCTGAGTACTGCTCGACAAACTCTTTTGCGTCCTCAAGTTCATCGCGATCCGGTTCTCGGAAGAAGAGTCGGTCGTAGGCCGTTTCGATAAACGACTCAATTTCCGCGTCTCCGATGTTGGATTCCATGAGTTCTGCTCGCTCATGCAGCCACTCAGAATTCATCATCAACAGCGACTGGGGAGAAGTCGTTGTCTGATGCCGTTTGCACTGACTTTCCACTCGATCGGGGAAGTCGAACGCTGCGAGCAATGGGTCGAGAGAGTTTCTCAAGACCGGCTTGTAAATCGCTCGGTCAGAATCACCCATCTGCCCGCAGGCACACAACACTCCGTCGTGAATCTCTTCACCGGAGAGTCGTCGAGGATTCATTCGCCATAGCAAGACGTTTTGCGGATCGAGCTTGGCGATGTGATCGTCCATGGCTCGCTCTGTGGATTGACGATACGTCGCCGAAGTGAGAATCCGACGATGCAAGGCCTTCAGGCTCCAGCCATCCTCCATGAATCGGCGAGCCAGCCAGTCGAGGAGTTCTGGATGTGAAGGGGGCGTTCCAAGATGACCAAAATCGCTAGTTGTCTCGACGAGCCCGCGACCGAAGTGCTGTTCCCAAATTCGATTGACAATCACGCGAGCGGTGAGCGGGTTCTTTTCACTGACAATCCACTCAGCAAGTGCCCGGCGTCGACCAGTCGATTGAAGAGCTGGATGCAGAGGCTCAATCGTGGCTGCTTCCTCTTCAAGCACAAGCGGAAACCCGGGATCAATCGGAGTGGAAGTCGGATCGTCCGGAATGACCGTTTGCGGAGAGACTTGTCCCACATCACTGATCACAAACGGAAGTGTCGGAAGCGGTTCAGGTTTGAGATGATCAAACTCTGCAAGTTGTTTGCGAAGTTCCTGTCGTTTGGCTTCCGTCTCTTCATCAAGCCATTCGGGAAGCTTCTCAGGAAGCACATCGAACTGCTTCGAAGCCAGAGTCGCAATTTGGTTTTCGTAGGGATTCAATAAGTGCCGGCGACTGGAAATCATCGCCTGAATTTCTTTCGTAAACCGATGAACCCCCTCGCGAGTCGAATGAGCGAGCAAAACTGGTGTTTCGATTTCGTGCAGTTCTTTGCGAATTTCTTCGGTTGCTTCTTCCCAGACACGTTGTTGTTCGAGATATCGAGCTTTCGTTTCGACGTCGCCAATCTGCATGTCTTCGCGCGGTTTGAGCGGAGTGAAGAAAGCGCGGAGTGCGTAGTAATCTCGCTGGAGCAGCGGATCGAATTTGTGATCATGACAGCGTGCGCATTTGATTCCCTGCGCGAGAAAGACGTCTGCAGTTGTTTCCGTCACGTCGCTGAGAATCTGCGCCCACTGACCTTCAACATCTCGTTGATTGTGTTCATAGATCCAGTGCCGGAGGTACATCGTGCCAATGAGTGCGTTGCGATTCCCCGGATCGACTTCGTCACCGGCGAGTTGCTCTGCGACAAATCGATCATACGGTTTGTCTGCGTTGAATGACTGAATGACATAGTCGCGGTAGAGATAGGCATCCGGCCGTTTGTGGTCTGCGTTGTAGCCATCCGAATCAGCGTAGCGAACCAGATCGAGCCAGAATTTCGCCTGATTCTCACCGTATGCTTTTGAATCAAGGAGTTGATCGACGAGGCTCTCGTACCAGTCCGACTGTTCTTCAATGGCAGTTGCGACTTCAGAATCTGGCGGTAGTCCGGTGATTGCAAAGTGCAGCCGGCGAGCTAATTTCTTCGCCGATCCACTATCCGACGGTTCTAGCCCTTCGGTTTGCAACCGGTCGAAGATGAAGTGATCGATTTCGTTTCGGCACCAGCCTTGATCGTCCACTTCAGGTACAGCGGGATCATCGATCGGCTGATAGCACCACCAGTTTCGGTCATCGGAAGTAATCTTTTCCGTCGCTTTCAGAGCGAGCCCTTCCGGCCAATCAGCACCTGATGCAATCCAAGCTTGAACACCCTCAATGAGACTTTCGTCCAACTGACCACTTGGAGGCATTTCGTAAGATTCATACTTCAATGCCTCGAGCAGCAGGCTCTCATCCGGCTCACCTGTCACGATTGCCGGGCCGCTCTCCCCACCGGTCAACAACCCGTCCAGAGTTGTCAGATTCAGACCGCCTTCCTGTTTTGTCTCTCCGTGACATTGCAGACAGTGCTTGACGATCATCGGTCGAACGTGATTTTCGAAGAGATCACGATTCGCTGGCGAAGACTCAGCGACTGAGCTTTCGCTCGCCAGAAGACACAAACCGACTGCCATCGAGACGATCAGGGACCAGGATATCCGGACTCGATGAGTCGGAAGACAACTCTCCTCTTCGCTCAATCTCATCAGCATTGGTTCTCCAAAGTCCACGCAGCGCACATCACAACACAAATTGAAGCAAGCTCTACAGAATCACGTCATTCAATCAATCTCGGACTTCACTCGATCTGGATCCGAGCAAGTCCTCCCATCAGCGGTATCATCAAAAGTATAGAAACATTTCGTCATCACTCACCAGACAAGACACTCAGTTGATGTCCAGTGCCTAAAGAGTTTTCGAAATCTGCGATCGAGAATTTGCCTTACAAGACGCACCACTGCGACGAGTGAAACATCACTGTTCGACTTGAAAAGCAAATCTGCGATTTGCCCTGTCTCATCAAATACTTACTTCAATTCCGCGACATGGGCAGAGATTTCGATGGAGCGCTAATCTCCTCTCTATTTTTTCGGATCTGACCTGCTTTTCGCAACGGTTTTTAGATCATTTTCGAGGGATAGCTGCACTCAATACTGACCTGACTGCTGCGTTCCCTCCGACGAGTCGCTGTCAGGCTCGCTCAATGCTGTGTCAGATGTGGATTGCGCCGCTTCTGCGGGTTATGCGGGAAGCTTGTCTTTCGATTTCAAGTCTCGACGGGAACTTGTTTCCAGAGAGCGGGTCATCGCTTGGTTGCGCAGATTCCGACTTGGGTGATTGCGAAACAACCGCAGACCAAGTTCACCGCGATTAGCGTTCCAATCGAAGCGATCGAAATCATCAAGACACAAAATTGACATCGCTACGGCATGTTGATTTACAGGGTTTTCGAGCAAAACGTTCCCGATCCGGCATCGCTCCAAACAATTGCGCATACCATTTGCTTTGTCAGTTTTCTCGAGTGAAGGCGGAATGGAGTCATGAAAAGGATGCGAAGGTAGCTTTGAACCAAGAGCCCTTCGAGACACGGATGCGATCGAACTTCACATCGAGTTCAAGTCACCAACTCAATTCAAATGGATGACGGTCTAAGGAACTGACACGATGTTCATGAGAATCGCAACGATCCTGATTTCGATCTCAACGATAGCCAGCTTCGCCAAACTGCATGCCGACTTGGAAGCAAAGAAATCAGAGCCAGCGAAATCACACACCGAAAGCAACTCAACGACTGCCGAGCAGTCTGATGAGTACTCCGAGGAGGTCGAAAGTGAGCAAGCTGCGACTCCTGAAACAGACAACGAACGAGCGATGAAGCTTCTCGAAGCCTACTTGGGTGACTCGATGAACTACTGTCGCGAACGTCATCAATATACTGCTCGACTCGAGAAGCAAGTTGAGATCGACGGCACTCTCAAAGAGCCGGAAATGATCGAGGCCAAAGTTCGACAGGAACCATTCAGCGTTTATCTGAAATGGGACGACAGCGGGCAGGAAGCTCTTTATGTCAAAGGCAAGAACCGTGATCGAATGGTCGCAAGGGTCACTCAGGGAATCGCCATTCTTCGCAATGTTTGGAAGCTCGATCCCGAATCACGTCAAGCCATGCAAGGTTGCCGCTATCCAATCACCGAATTCGGACTCTTGAGAATGACCGAACGCGTCTCTGACTTCTACCAGAACCGCGCAGAGGAAGCGGGACTTCAATGCAGTCATCGAACAGACTTTTTCGGAGAACGTCCGGTCGTCATCTTCGATGTCGCTTTTCATTCACCGCAAGATTGCCCCGACTATTCATTGAGCAAACTCTACTTTGACGCAGAAGAAAAATGCCTCGTCGGAGTGGAGAACTACGGTTGGTCCAAAGATGGCCGCTCGGGTGGACTCGTTGAGAAATATCTCTTCCACGAGATTCAGTTTGACGCCCCACTGAGTGACGTGGACTTCTCGTTGGAAAATCCGTCTTACAAGTTCGTCAAAAACTAGAACATATTCGATTCCAGACAGAAGTAGTTACTTGGATCACTCAAAGAATTGAGCTTTAAAAAAGCTGACACTTTAGCCCCCCCAAATCACTGCGTGACTCGTACTTCGACATACTCGATTCCGACTCTCATTGCTTTGAGACTCTTCGATTCCGATACGACAGTCACGGTGATCACAAGCGTCACTGAGTTCTCGCCTGCTCTCATCAGCTGGCGGTTCTGAGTGACGCTTTTTTGTTTTAGCGAACTGCCACTGCATCAATTTTTTAGAGTCATCAGTTTTGGGAGAGAAGAAAAATCTTCGCATAATACAAATAGTGAATGAGAGCGACTGGAAAACGACACAAAGAGAGGACACTTCAATGCTTCCGATTATCGATGAATTCAAGAAGTTCGCACTCCGCGGAAACATGGTCGACCTGGCGATTGGTTTTACCGTCGGTTCGGCATTTACATCGGTCGTCAAATCGTTGGTGGACAATATCATCATGCCGCCGGTTGGCATGATCCTCGGAGGAGTTGACTTTACGAACAAGTTCCTCGTTTTGAGTGTCCCCGATCATGTCACTCCACCCGAAGACGGTTTTCAGTCGCTCCAATCAGCTCAAGAAGCGGGCGTTGTCACTCTCGATTATGGCGAGTTTTTGAACTCGTGCCTCACACTCTTCATCGTCGCAGTCGTCATGTTTGCGCTGATTCGGGGCTTCAACCGACTCGACGAAGGACTCGATCAGATGATCGGCGAAGAGCCGCCTCAACCGGGCGAACCGACCGAAAAGAAGTGTCAATATTGCCGATCGACAATCGCTTACCGAGCGACACGTTGCCCGCATTGTACTTCTGAAATTGAAGCCCCATCAGAATCGAATGCGTGAAGCTCGAAGCATCAATTGCAATGACATTAGCCAGCTACAAACTCGCTCAACAATTATCAGAGGTCCGCGCGAACTCGTTTCTGCTCGTTTAATACATAATCGACCAACTCACCAGCGACATCTTCGAGGATATGAATCGCTGCGCGATCGACCGCTTCAACGAGATAAGCCATCCGTAGCAAGTCACCATCTTCCGCGAAGTTCGGAGCGATCCCTAGAAATCCGAATCCGTCCTGTTCCAACTCTTCGACGAGTTGCGGTGTCGACGCGTTTCCGAGCGGCAACTCGACATAGACCACTTCAACGTGATCCCGTTCAACAAGTTCACGACGTGCCCGTTGTATCAGTTCAGCAGTATCCAAACCGATAGCCTCGACGGAGATATTGGCCCGAGCGGCACCTGAGTCGACTTTGATAGCCAGACTTCCCAACCCTTCCGGCTCGACCGGTTGCCCAAATTCCAACGGACAATTCAGACACTTGTAGATGCTGCTGACAATTGACTGGTGACGCGTCGGAACGAAGATTTCTCGCGCTGCGGGAGCAGTCAGCCAGTGAAAGAACAGCAAGCATGTTACTCGTTGCGGTTGATCGCTCGCAGAATCAAAGTGCTCTTTCTTCGGCGAGATCGCCAGGTCGACGCAAGTAAGTTGGCCACCATGAGCGGCATTCGACTTCTGAGTGAAGGTGTGGACCGTCACTGCATCGGCGTACCAGCCAACTAAGTTCAGCTTCGCTGCTTCATCGAGAGCCACACTCTTCATTTGATCTAACAACCCCCGGCCGCGATGTGCTGGATCAACAACTGCCTGCCCGCCTTCGGCAACCGGGCCTTTCTGATTTCGCTCGAGCGCGTAATGTCCAGCAATTTGACCACTCTCATCGACCGCCACGAAAGAGATCACAAGGCCGCGAGCGTTCTCGGCAGCGATGCGTGCGGGATAATAAACGTCCTCATTGAAATAGGTGTTTCCATACGTGCGATACATGAGCTGCGAAACTTGCTCAGCTTCGTCATCCCACATGCGCCGAAATGTGTACGACTGCTCAGGCGCAGCAGGCGGTTCGTCAGTGAATTTCTCAATCTTCTCTGGTGATGACGTCTCAGTCACGTGATCATCGTGCAGCCACTTAACGATTCGAAGTGCCTTCCCATCACGCCCGTAGGCAATCCAGTGCACCTCATCCGCTACATCAGCAGCGAGGGCGGCAATTCGACTTCTCGCATTTTGACCTGCAGACTGCAATTCCTCTTCGAGTGCCTCGACATCTCTCGGCATCCCGAAGTCTCTCACGACAATTTCGAGCTTGCCGTGAAGTTCCAGAATCGACAGAGTGACCAGTCCAGATGTTCCCGCCGGATAAGCTTGGTCGATGGCATTTTCAGCTGCGGTTTCAACAATTTCATTGAAAACGACGATCGCTTTTTCGTCGAGCGGAAGCTGTTGCAGCGAGGTATTTGCGAACGCCGCGACACTGGGGAGATGAAGTCGATCGTTCCCGAACGTCAATTCTAAGTGCATCAAATCGCCTTTTCATCATCCCGATCGAGTCATTGAAATCGCTTGAACAGACTCGTGACGGCTCTCGACTACATGTCCGAACTTCCCCGACACTGACCAATTCCAACATCGGCTATGTCATCCATCAACTCGACAATGATTATGTATAGCACGCGATGGCGTTGACGAGTGACAGTCACGATCTCATCGATTTGCAGAACGGTGTTTTTTGCGTTGTTCAACACGTTCCCGAATGAGATCGAGAGAGTCGCTTGGAATCGATGAAATCAGCCGCTTTGTGTAGTCCTGCTGCGGGTCTTCGTAGATCGCCTCGCTCGGACCAAATTCGACAATTTTCCCTTCGTTCATCACTGCCATCATGTCGGCCATAAACTTGACGACACTGAGGTCATGGCTGATGAACACATAGGTCAAATTGTGCTGCTCCTGCAGGTCCTTTAATAGATTCAGCACTTGGGCCTGCACAGACACATCCAACGCGGAGACAGATTCATCACAAATGATAAATTCCGCGCGGACTGCGAGAGCTCGAGCGACACTGATTCGCTGACGCTGCCCACCTGAAAACTCATGCGGATATCGTCGAAGGTGAGCCATCTCCAAACCGACTTCTTCAAGAAGCTCCGCAGCCCGACGTCTTCGCTCCATCTTGGTATTCAGGATTCCGTGAAGCATCATTGCTTCTGTCAGCATCGCTTCGACGGTCATCCTTGGATTCAGTGAACTGTAAGGGTCCTGAAAGATAATCTGAACTCGACTGCGGAACTTGCGTAGTTCACTTCCTCGCAAAGTGGTGACATCAGTTCCGTCGAAGAAGATCTTGCCGCCGGTGATGTTGGCGAGTTTCACAATCGCCCGACCGGTCGTCGTTTTTCCGCAACCCGATTCCCCAACCAGACCGAGTGTCTGCCCCGGATAAACCTTGAGGCTGACCCCGTCGACCGCTTTGACGTGATCAGTGACGCGTTGAAAGACTCCACTTCGAATCGGATAGTAAACCTTCAGATCATCGATTTTCAGAAGTGGCTGTTGATCTTCCTGAACCGTGGTTGTGTCCGAGGATCGATGCAAAGACTCGATGGGATGCCCCATCGCAGCGAGCTCTGACTCCGGATGCAACAATCGTCCGCGACCGGTCATGGAAAGTTGCTCGATCTCCTTTTCCGACATCTCCTTTTCAGTGATTTCGTAGCTGCCGTCGGGCTGTTTCTTTGCCGTCATGAAGTCACTGACGGTCGGCAGTCGTCGATAGGTCGACTCCAATCGAGGCCGGCACGCTAGCAGCCCTTTCGTGTAGGGGTGCTTCGGATCAGAGAAGATCTGCTCCACAGCCCCCTGCTCGACCAGCCTGCCGCGGAACATGACAGCGACTTCATCGGCGATCTCGGCAATCACTCCGAGATCATGAGTGATAAAGAGAATCGACATTCCCCGCTCATCGCGCAACTTACGGAGTAGATCGAGAATCTGTTTCTGAATGGTGACGTCGAGTGCTGTTGTCGGCTCATCAGCAATCAGAACCTCCGGGTTGCAAGCCAACGCCATTGCAATCATCACGCGTTGTTTCTGACCGCCGGACATCTCGTGCGGGAAGCTGGAGAATCGCCGCTCTGGATCAGGAATCCCAACCTCGTGGAACAACTCAATCGTTCGCTTTCGCGCGTCCAGATAGCTTCCACCCTGATGCCGGAGAATGCCTTCGGTGACCTGACGTCCTACTCGAAAAACAGGATTGAGGCTGGTCCCTGGTTCCTGAAAGATCATGCTGATTTCGCTTCCGCGAATCTCCTGCATCTCGGAATCCGAAAGCTTAACGAGGTCCTTCCCGAGATAAGAAATCCGGCCGCCAGCGATTCGAGCGCCCCGATCAGGCAGAAGCCTCATGATCGTCAGCGATGTGACCGATTTTCCCGATCCTGATTCTCCGACGAGCCCGAGAGTTTCCCCTGATTTCAGAGTCAGGGTGAGATCTTCGACGGCCTTAACAGTGTCACTTTTGGTTTCGAAGTAGGTCTTGAGGCCTTCGATTTCCAACAAAGCATTCCCGGCGTCCATGCTTGCTCCAATCCCTGTTGTTTCATTCGATACTGTTGTTCGATTCGATGGCAGCTCATCGATCGAACGATCACTCTCAATGGAACCTGTTAGCGTAACCTGTCAGTGGAATTTCCGATATGAATCGAATTGCCGTCGTGCAGAAAGTTGCTGTTCCCAAAGTGCGCGAAAGTCTTCGGAGAATTCTACATGCTGGCGCCGACCTGCTCTCCCTTCAACTGTTTCAGGTGGCGACGAAACACCGAAAGAGTCTTCTCGCTGACATGATGCTCGATTCCTTCAGTATCAATTTCGGCCACATCCGGAGGGACTCCGATCGCCACCAGATATTCTAAGACGACGTGGTGCCGCTCTCGAGATCGGCGAGCCAGTGTCACACCTTCTTTGGTGAGTTCGATCGGGCGATACGGTTCGGTTTGAACGTAACCTTCTTTCTGAAGGCGACTGATGATTCGCGTCACAGTCACATGAGAAACGTCAAAGCGTTTGGTCAGGTCAACGACGCGACACTGCTCCTGATCTTCAATAATCTCGAAGATCGCTTCCACGTAGTCTTCTGCCGTTTCCGTGGCATGGTCTTTTCGAGTTCGACGATGTCGATCAGCGATTTTGCGTGGTTTGTTCATTCGCGACTGTGAGTCTTCCGATGTGTCGAAATGATCTGCTTGTTTTCGAAACGATTGCGTTCCCGATGTCAGCGTTGGCCAGACGCCTCGCACTTGGCGAAATAGACAGGGATTGGAAAATCGATCCTCAAACAGATTGGCTGGTAGTGAATTTCACCCGATCGACCGAATCGATCCGCATCGAGCAAGACCTCAGGTGAGTCCATGAAAACTGAATGAACAGATTTCCGAACTCTCACCACGCACGATAACCGAAAGAGTGCAAAATCTAAACCGGAATCCGCCGAGCAATTTCGCTCGATTCCATCGTCCCGGACGTTGAATCTCGCCCGCGTCTCATCAAGTTAGAAATCGATTCTGAAATTCCGCATCGACATCAAGTCACTCACCAACGCTCGAACTGGCAATCAGACGCAGCATGTAATCGAGAACTCCGGCGGTATCGACTTCCGTGAGCACTTCGATATTTTGCTTCCAATGGGGAACGGGTCGACGATCGAAGACAGTCATCCCCCGCGTTAGTTCTCCTGTCAGTTCAACGTCACAAACCATCGGTCGCTGCTCGAACAACTCGCTGTGAGAGATACTCGCGACAGCCATCACCTCCGGCAGAAGAATCCCCTCTCTCCCGAGTCTTGCTCGACTGATTCGCAGTGCAAATGGAATCAATTCGTTCAACAATCGCCCCAGTCGTGAATAGCCATCCACTCCCATCTGGCTGTATTGATCGAAGCTCAATTCGAACTGGTGAGAAGTATCGAGCGGAAGCAGCGTTTTGTTAGCCGGGGAAGTGAGAATCGCTTTCGCAGCGACAGGATCGGCAAGCATGTTGAGCTCAGCACACGCAGTGACATCGCCCCCAACGGAAACCGATCCCCCAAG
Source organism: Thalassoglobus sp. JC818 (assembly GCF_040717535.1). Taxonomy (NCBI): domain Bacteria; kingdom Pseudomonadati; phylum Planctomycetota; class Planctomycetia; order Planctomycetales; family Planctomycetaceae; genus Thalassoglobus; species Thalassoglobus sp. JC818. Next base: position 8,771 of record NZ_JBFEFI010000012.1, on the reverse strand, counting down.
AATTCGCAGCTGTTTGAGCTCATTCAAAAACTCACTCGAACGCTCGAACGCTCCCAACACATTCGTCAGCGGCCCCAGCGTGAGTAAAGTCAGCTCCCCAGGATGGGCTTTGACAAGTTCGACCATCAGCTTGACTGAATCTGTCGGCTGATGAAGCGGAGCCGCGATCGGCTTGCAGTCTCCGAGACCGCTTTCTCCGTGACCACTCAAAATTCCGGAGAACACCGGCGAGTCTTCAACGCGAAACGAATTCCCGTTCGACCAACCGAGACGTGGCCACAGCGGAGGATCGACCATCGAAATGATCGTTTGCAGGTTTCGAAATGCCTGCTCCCCAGACACGAGCCCCGCACAAGAGGTCAAAGCGACCACTTCCAGTTGAGGGTCCATGAGTGCCAGTGCAATCGCGACTGCGTCCCCAATCCCAGGATCCGCATCGATAATGACTTTGTGCCGCACCGACATGCATCCTCCAACTCAACATGGTCGTTCAATTACCCGGATGACATTAGCAGCGTCGCTTCGGGATCGTCTTTTACTCTCAACCTTTTCGTGTCAATGTCAAGAGCGCGACCAACACGATAGGAAATATTGCCCAGGTGACATGCAGTGCTGACGAGACTTCCCGACTCAATCGAGTCTCGCGAATGTCCGCCTCCAGCCGTGATCGAGTTTACAAATGATCGAAGTGCGCTCAGTTTAAACTCGCTCGCCCCAGCGAATCGTTCATCGCGATGTCCGTACACCTTCCAACCACTTCGATCGACGACGAGAGTCCCACGCTCACCGTAGAATGCAGTGCCAGAAGTACGACCTTCGATGCCGCGAGTGCCCCATTGCCGATGCTCCCAGACAATATCGACCGACGGATATTCGTAGGCCACCGTCAACGTGTCGGGAGTCTCTCGATCGTCTCGGAATGTCCGGATTCCTCCAGTTGAGGATACACGTTTCGGCAGGCCGAGCTTCAGCGCCCAGAATGCGAGATCGAGATTGTGCGTCCCCCATTTTCCAAGTTCACCGGAGCCATAATCCCAGAACCAGTTCCAATCTCCATGGAAACGATTCGCTGCAAATGGTCGCTGTCGAGCAGGTCCAAGCCATCGTTCGTAGTCGACTCCACGAGGTGGGGTTGATTCGGCGCAGTAGCCAATCGATTTTCTCTGATGGACAGCCCAGGCACGTGCCAGCGGAACGCGACCAAGAAAACCTGACTGCACCAGTTCAACTGCCGATTGAAAGTGCGCTCCGTGTCTTTGCGGCAGCCCAGCCTGAACAACACAGCCAGACTTCGCAGCCACTCGATTGATGCGGTCGACGTCTTCGACAGTATGGGCAGTTGGAGTTTCCAAATAGAGATGGCGACCAATCTGCAGTACATCGAGGGCCTGCTGAGCATGCCAGTGATCAGGCGTAGCGACAACCACTGCATCCAGGTCCGGGCGGTCCAGCATCATCTGATGGTCGGAAAACGCCAGTGGGCGCGAGTGCTGAATCTCCTTCAAGTCAGCCTGACCAACTGCGAGTCGGGACGCATCGACATCGCAAATGGCGGCGACTTGAACATCTTTCATTTCGGCGAACGACTTCGCCAGTTCAAGACCATGAACCCCGAGCCCGATGACTCCAACCTGAAGGCGATCGATCGGAGAGCGAACGTCCTTCAGCCCCATCATCCCGACGGTCAAACACGCAGCATTGCGAGAACTGGATTCCAGAAACTCTCGACGAGAGTAAGAAGATTGATCTCCAGCTGACACCGTCATTTAACTTTCTACGATTGGCGAAAAGGGCAACAACGAAAAACTCATCGAAATCATACCATCTGTTTTGATCGAGGACTACGTCCAATTCTCTTGGCTGGCCGAATCGCTGTTTCTAAGAGTCAAGTGAACATCGTCTGCGAAGCTTCACTCTGCTGGAATGAAGTTCAATGTGTAATAAGCCTCCGAATGCAGAAGCGGAAGTCCCTCCGCACTACGCACTCCGGATGACTTCAGTTCATGAACATGCCCGCGTTGCAGCCCTTCAATCTTCAGACGCGCACTCATTCCGTCGTCGCTGACAATGACTGACTGAATCACTGGAAGGGTCTGATCAACTTCAGGACTGCCATAGCTCGACTGAAAAATATAGGTGTACGTTTCCAGCGAGTACGATTCCGGATCGCTCGCGGTCGTCGCATCGACTGGCTGTGTGAACGTCAATTCGAAGCCATCTGAAAGAGCGTTCATCGAAAGAATTTCGAACGGAACTTCTCCGGTCCAATCAACCCGTTCGACGGCAAACGGACTCTTACCTCGCGATCCCCAACCTCGATTCGTCCCACCGACAAACATCACGCCATGGGAAGACAACTCCACACCCAGCGTTCCCGAATCGAATCCTTCCAGAAACGGAATGCAGCATCCCTGATAATGGCCGTCGACCTCCTCCAGAACAACACGCATCACCGTGCTGAACGTCTGATCTCCGACAAAGAGCTGACCTTCGAACGGTCCAAATCGTCCTTGCGAAAGATCACAGGCAATCCCGCTCGCTGATTGCCCCATTTTCTTGTAGGGAAACAGGACCGCTGGCGGTTCGTATTCGGGAATCTTCTCCGCTTCAACGACAAATCGACTGCCCGACTCGGGCTCAGTCGGTCTTGGCCCCATCACGTTTTCAGCCAGCTTGTACCACTCGAATCCTCCGGGATGGCCCACGAATTTCCCGGGGATCAGATGTTTCAGACCTGATGTTCCGTTCCACGGTCCCTGATTGTCCGTGTAGAAGATGTCCCCTGCAGCGTTCGCCCCCATTCCACCCGGAGAACGAATTCCACTTGTCGTGGGGATCATCTTTCCGTCCGGTGTCACACGCACACACCAGCCGCGGTAAGGGACCTCACTCGAAAACGACCCCGTCAAACACAGGGTGATCCAAAGATTCCCTTCGCGATCGAACTTCGATCCGAATGCGTATTCGTGGTAGTCGCCGGAAATTTCCCAGTCGTCGCAGACAACTTCGAACTCATCCGCTTTGCCGTCTTCGTTTGAATCCCGCAGTCGACTCACATCGCATCGCTGGACGACATACAACCATCCATCTCGCTCTGCCATGCTGAGAACTTCGTGAAGCCCGTGAGCGAATCGTTTGAACTGCGATGCATTCACTTCTTTGGCGAATGGGTCGGTCACGATCCAGATTTCACCGCGTCGCGAAGCCACCGCGAGTTGATTGTCACTCAACAGCTGAAACGAACTCGCTTCGAGAACCACACCTTCAGGAACTTCGAAGGTCGTGATCGGGTAATAATCACTCTCCTTCGGATCTTCCGCGGTGACGACATTCGCAATGACAAATGAGCAAACGATTCCGCACAAAACCAGTCGCATCAGTTCCTCACATCCAAATGGAAAAGTGACCGCTGCATCTCAGCGAATCCGCCATCCTCGATCAATATCCAAATCCATTCTTGCGCAAATGCACGAACGGCTTCTGAGAGGAAACACCTTCTCCCGGCTTCCCGTCGGTAATCTCGACGACGTAAACGGTATGATCACCGGCATCGACTGAAGATCGAACGCGTCCTGCCAGCCAACCCAGTGCTCCGCTCAACACAGTGAGTCCGGATCCTGTTTTCTCAGTTGCAAGCCCGTCAAACGCAGGTTCTTCCGGTTCGAAGCCTTTTCCAAAGTGAGACAGATACTGCTTCTCACTTTCCCCCACGATACTGACAGCAACTTCGGACGACTCTTCGATCCAGTCGTTCAAGTAGCGTTTCTTGTTCACGGCCACAGTCATTGTCGGGGGCTCAAACGACGACTGCTGAATCCAACTCGCCAGCATCCCCGTTTCTAAACCATTTCCATTCTGAGCGGTCAAAATGAAAACGCCGCTCGGAATCTTCCCTAAAACCGGGCCAATATTTTCAACGTTCACAATCCGTCCTCAATGCGCACCAGGCGTGACAATCAATTTGTTCGCCGCAAATAGTAGGCGATCGACGGTCACTTGGCAGCGCAACAACGTTGCGAACGTCACAATTCTTGCAATCGTCCCTCCGCAGGTTGAGCTGGACATCGCGAATCCAGCTTTTTGATGCTTTTTTTCAACATCGCCTCAGAAAAATCGGCGCACCAAAAAAGGGTGAACTAAAGAACCAGTATTCAAGAAAGCATCCCCTTTGTCTTTCTGGAGAAATCGCGCCAGTGAGGTCTACCTCACTAGCCCGAAATTTCCATCAACCTCAGGACCATCATGAAGATGTCTCAGAACAACCGAATCGCCTCTGTTCTCAACGAGAAATCCACTGACGAGCCAACTCCCAACGACATCGCAATTGAGTGCGAAGCAATTCGCTCCAACTGGACGCCGGAAGTCCAGCGGCGACGGGAGATCATTCGCCGGTTTGATCAATCCAGCCGGCTATTCGAGGCAAATCTTCGCTTTATCGAGTTCCTGATCCAACGCTCTGAGACCACGAACTAACGCCAAGACAGACTCGCGAGCCCGTTTCAAAGTTCAAAGCGACACGCGAACTGGACGTCCAGCGCAACAATACGGCTGAATAGCGCGACTTGAATTCAACAGCGTGCGCGAAGTTCCTCGCAGCAACTTAGAAGTCGTCGTTCGAGTCGCCATCTCCGGTCTCAATGTCACCATTGTTCCCGTCGCCCGTCGCTGACTCTTCGTCGCAAGAGTAGTGAAGGACGATGCTGGCGAGCCCTTTCTTCAAGTCAATCTTGGAGATCTTCACCCTGTCGCCAGCCAGACCGGTTTTTGTTTCGATGTCCTGCAGAAGTTCTCTTTCTCTGCCAGGACTCAGCAAGGCGATGTTGTCGTACACAATGTTGCATTTGCACTTGGGAGAGCTGATCAAAGACTGCTCAAGAAAAAAGGCAGCCGAGAGAATAATTCCATTCATGGTCGCCAACTCAGCGTAGCTCGTCTGCTTATTCGACAGCGCATTGATGACCGCAATCCCAACAACCACGAATAAGTAGGTCATCTCTTTGACTCGAATGGCATCCGTGCGATATCGAATGATTCCGAAAATCGCAAACAGCCCGAGTGCCATCCCGATCCCCAGATCAAGCTTCTTCAGTGCAAAACAGATGAAGAAGATCATGACGTTCAGCAGCAAGAAACTGAAAACGTAATCGGCACTCCCCTTGTGGCGTCGATAGCAGAAGATCGTCAGCAACAAGACGACAACGATGTCGATTGCAAATCGAACCATCATCTTGATGAGGTCATCGTCGAACAGGGGGACTTCAAGAAATTCCATGAGTGGCAGTCTTAATTCAAACGATTGAAGGTGATTGTCGAGGAAGCTTGAACTCTCAAAGAGAAACAATCATTGCACAGTGAGATAACACCATCTTCTGAAACAGACTTGCGGTGCGAGCTCAGCAACGACTGAAAATCGTGAAAAGACTTGCGGCTCAATCCAAAGTTTCTGTGAAGCCGCCCTGAGCGAAACGAACTAATTGGGACAGCGGCAGTTCAACTCCACCGCTGTCCCAATCGAAGACGATTACGCTCAACGTCTTTTCCGCCCGATGCCTTATCGAAGCGACTGTTGCTTCACAGAGTCCTTCGGCAGATTCTTGATGACATCGAGATTGAGCAGATATTCCGCACGCTGGTCGCAGAACTGTTTCAGTTCGCCATCTTTCATGTCAGTTGCACGCTGAAAGTCTTCAAAGGAAGCGAGTTTTCTCGTGTCCTGTCGAACCTCACGCTCAATCAACTTTCGTGCTTCGTCGACATGCGGACCGAGATAGTCCCAGTCGAGGTACTTGCTCGCGATGAGGCGAACGTATTGCAGGTAGCGAGTTCGCAAGGCTTCGTTAGCAAGCAGCTTGCTTCTCAGAGGAAATCGATCACTGTCGAGACCAACGAGTGGATCGAGTTTCACACTCGGCCGCTCTCCTCCGCCGGGAGGGCCAAATCCGCGTCCGCCATCTCGCCGACCGTCTCGATCATCAAACCTCGGGGGACGTCCGCCATCGTCCGGGCCACCGAATCCACGTCGATCCCCAAACTGATCGCCACGTCCTCGATCTCGATCACCGTCACGTGGACCGCGATCTCGAAAATCGGGACGTCCCGGCTCATCTCCACCAGGAGGACCGAACCCGGGAAAACCACCGCCCGGAGGACCACCAAAACCTCGTCCCTGACGATCATGAAACGCTTCGTTCATGTCGTGGGGGAGGATGTGAAACTTTCCGTCGGGGTCCTGATAGATGTTGTAATCGCTGGCTCTTGTCCAATATCCGTCGCTATTAACCAGTGCCACATCGACCGCGAGAAACCAGAGCACTCCATCCAGATCCAAAAGGTTCTCAAGGCGCTCAGGAAGCTCCTGCTGCGGAGTCGTGTTCAAGACTTTGCAGAGATGAATGAGATCCCGCCATGACTTCTCATCGTCATCCGATTTAATCTCGAAGCGTTCGCGATAAGGTTCGAGATCGTCTCCAAGATACCGCAGCCCCGCATCTCCGCCTGGATTTCCGCTGACCTTCCAGCGTGCCCCCTTCTTCGTGTCGAAGTTATCTTTGAGGAAGTCTTTGTTGAACTGCTCTGCGTTCGCATAGATCCCCCAGCTGCGGCCATTGATCACCACCTTCATGAAGTTGACCTTCGGTGTCGCAATTTTTTCGCCAGCGATATGTGAGTACAGCAACGAACTCATCATCGATGCATCGCCGTTACAATTCAGAAGATTCAAAGAGCGGTAACCGTACAGACGTTGATCGTCATGAATGAAGTCAATCGACAGATTCAACGACCGCTTACTTCCCTCGGGGACCATGAAGAACGAAGACGAACCACGAAAGCTGACGCCAACGTCAGAATACTTTTCTCCGTCGACGATCAAAGTCGCTGGGATTTCAACATCGGTCGGCTTGAAGGCTGCCATCTCCTGTTCCCAGCCGTCACTTTCGAACTCAATAAACATCGTTCGCAGCACTGATGGATCGTACAGGTCCGCGTCCTTGATAACTTTAACGCTCTCCACGCTGACACGCGGTCCGGGAGTACCTTCTGGTCTTCCGCGTCCTGGACCACCACCGGGGGGACCTCCAAAAGAACCACCTGGACCGCCAGGCCCACCGGGAGGAGGACCACCAAATCCTCCTGGACCACGACGCCTATCGCCGCCTCGCTCACTCTGCATTTTCTGCATCGCTTCGAGAGCGAGTTTGCGCTCCTCAGCATTGAGCCAGCCATCTCCATTCGCATCGAACTTATTGACGAGTTCGATGTCCGGAGCGTTCGGACCACCCGGCGGTTGTGCTTGCAAGTTGGAAACCGAAAAGCCGACTACAAGAGCCAGCATTGCAGTGACGTGAGTGCGCAATGGGATCATTGGAAACCATTCTGAAGCTGAAGATCTTGGAATGCTTTTTTGAGCGTTGAAATAGACCGCTGACGAACAAAGAGCATCTGAAATGCTATCGATGCCCCCGAATGCCAAATTCGCGAGCCAGGACTCTGATACGTGCCAGTCATTTCGCAAAGACAAACTGGATATGTCCAAATCACGAGGTTCGCACAGTTGGCGTAGGACCGCCTGAGTTGCGAGTGAGACAGCAACCTCGTCGTTGTCTTCAGTATGTAAACGCAACTCAAACCAGAAAGTTTCGTTCGCCGCCCTAAAAAAATGAAGATTTCATGAAATCCTAGAGATCAACAAGGAATTCAACGCCGCAAAATTCAGAGAAAACACAGCCCAAATCCGCCAGACGAAAGCCACGCCCGGCCCATTTCCACATACCTCCCAACAACGATCTCAGCGCGGTTGCCACGTCCTCGCTCGCGTGGGCAAGTCGAAACTGGTCAGCCGCACAGCATTCAATTGACCTCGTCATCGAGATCCGAACGTTCGTATTACGAATCCGAATCAGATGCACGTGCTTCGGCATGATGCCCCACCCCCAGAGATCGAAAGGATTTTTCTGCTTGGTAAGACCAATGCCATCGACCAACTACTGGCACATACGTGCCTCTACTCAACAGAGAAAGTCGACGAAAGCATGAAAACTTCAGGAAGTAGGCATCACCGTCACTGTCATTGACTTCTCGAGTTTTTCAATGGCCAGAGTGCATGGCAAACTTTACCATCCAACGACCATCAAAACATGCCCGCGCAAGCGAGGGCATGGCACCCAGCACCCAAAATCTTTCTACAATGCCACCCAGCCTTGTCCGGCGGTGCCTCCCGGCGTAACGCATTGCGCAGAATGACGACATCGGATCATTTTGGCTGGCAACATCTCAAGAGGGAGTCACGATGGAAGCAAGTGTTGGCAAAGTGACACGTAATTCCCCACGTGCGAAAATGGCCGTGTTGATCGCAGCGTTAATAGTATTTGGATTCGCCGTTTCCCTCGGGGTGCTTTTTGTGTTTGCCGGTGGGAAGAATAAATTTAAGAGCCCATCAGTGTCGTCGCGTTCCGCGAGAATCAGTGGAGTGTTTTTGGACAGCGTCTTGCTCTCCCTCATCGGCGACCACAACGAGACAATGTTTGCCCCGAAAGAAGCGTGGATGGAGAACATAATTGAGAACTATGAGTCAATACCTTTACGGAAAGGAATAGTGGGGACAAGATTGTGCGTCCGACTGGACTATTCCGATTCCGGTCCATTTACAGAACACACGTGGCTAAACGAATTAGAGATGAAGTTGAACGGAAAGAAGCCGAAGCCCATGGGGGGGGTACAGCATACAGCACGAGTATGACTTTTCAATTTCCAATTGATTTCCACGAAGAGTT